>JBGSJQ010000157.1:0-12662 GCA_041741775.1 Terrimicrobiaceae bacterium
GTTCTCCCCGCAGATGCGCAGCCCATAGACGATGTTCTCGTAAATGGATTTCGGAAAGGGGTTCGATTTCTGGAAGACCATCCCGATGCTCCGGCGCAGGGCGATCACCTCGACCGACTTCTCATAGATGCTTTGTCCGAGCAGGCGGATCTCACCGGAGTGTTTCACCCCGTCGATCAGCTCGTTCATGCGGTTGAAATTCCGCAGCAGCGTCGATTTTCCGCACCCCGAAGGCCCGATGAACGCGGTGACCTGCTTCTCGGGGATGTCCATGTTGATGTCGAAAAGCGCCTGCTTCTTTCCGTAGAAAAAGTTGAAATCCCGCACGGTGAGAAAGTCCGGGCGGCCGGGCGAGGCGGGAGTCTGAGCAGGTTCTTCAGTCATGGGATGCAATGCGTTAGTGTTTCTTTGAGAAGGCAAGCTGGGCGAGAATGTTCGCCAGGGTCACAAAGGCGACGAGAACCAGCGAGGCCGTCCAGGCCATCTGGATCTGGTGAGGAAAGGGCACAGTCGAAAAATTGTAGATGAGCACCGAGAGCGAGGCGGTTGGCTCGGAGAGCGACTTCGCCCAGAACTGGCTGAAGAGGGCGGTGAAGAGCAGCGGCGCCGTCTCACCGGCTGCGCGCGCCACAGCAAGCATAATCCCGGTCATGATTGCCGGCAGGGCATCCGGCAGGACGATGCGGATGATCGTCTGGAACCTCGTCGCCCCGAGCCCATAGGAAGCCTCGCGAAAAGCGCTCTGCACGCCCATCAGGGCCTGCTCGGATGTCAAAAGGATGGTTGGCAGCATCAGCACGGCGAGGGCCACCCCACCCGCCCAGGCAGAGAACGTGCCGCTCACGGCCACAACGACGGCAAACGCAAAAACACCGCAGATGATTGAAGGAATTCCGGTCAGCAACTTCGCCACCACCCGCACGGTCTGAGCGAGGGCGCTCGCGGGAGCGTATTCATTGATGTAGATGGCCGAGAGAATGCCGACCGGGGCGGAGAACACGAGGCCCAGCCCCACCATTAAAAGAGTTCCAACCACGGCGTTTCCAAATCCTCCACCCGTCATTCCCGCCCCGGGAGGGAGCTCGGTGAAAACGCTCCAGCTAAGCAGCGGCAGACCATTTTTCAGAACCAGGAAAATGATCGATACCAGCGGAACCAGCGTCAGCAGCGACAGGGAAACACAGATTGTCGTGAGAACGCGGTTCCCAAACGAACGGGCCATCGCCTTGGTGGCCTCGGCCTTGTTGTCGTGAAAAAAATCCGGGGCGTGAGTGATGGGCTGGTCCATGGCGTCAGCGGATTCCGGCGGTCTGGTTCTGGGTGTAGCGGAGAACGAGTTCCCCGGCGACGTTCACGAAGAGGGTGATCACCACAAGAATGAGGGCAGCGAACATCAGGGAGTTGACCTGCAAGCCATCGGCCTCGCCAAATTGGTTGGCGAGAAGCCCGGCAAGCGTCCCTCCAGGAGAGAGGAGTGACCAGGAAAGCCTTGAGCTGTTTCCGATGAGCATCGCGACGGCCATCGTCTCGCCCATGGCGCGACCGAGAGCCAGGATCGTCGCCGCGACCACGCCCGGGGCGGCCGTCGGCAAAATGACGCCGAGGATCGCCTCCCAGCGGGTCGCGCCCAAGGCATAAGCCCCCTCGCGCAGAGTCTTTGGAACCGCCGTGAGAGCGTTCCGGGAGATGGCGGTAAGAGTCGGTAAAATCATGAGGGCCAGGACGACGCTCGCGGTGAGCATCGAATTCCCATAAGCCGGGCCTTCGAAAAGCGGAATCCCTTTGAGATGCACCACCGCCCAGTCGCCGAAGGCCTTGATGATCGGGATCACCACAAAAATGCCCCAGAGGCCGTAAACGACACTGGGGATGGCAGCCAGCATCTCGATCACAAAGCGGACGAATTGGCGGACAGGAAGGGGCAGGAAATTCTCGCTGAGAAAAATAGCGATGGCCAATCCGAGCGGAAAGGCCAGGAGGATCGCGATCAGTGAGCTGACCGCCGTCCCCACAATAAACGGGAAAACTCCGAAGTTCTCCCGGTTCGGCACCCACGAGGAACTCGTCAGGAATCCGAAACCGAATTTTTGTATCGCCGGCCACGCGCCGGAGACAATTTCGTAAACGATCCATCCGAGGGTGGCCACGGCTGCCGCCGAGGCCACCCAGCAGAGGACATGAAAAAGGTCGGGCCCGACACGGACTTCCGCGATCGCTCGCGAGTCTGGGTTATTTTCGGGCACGGCGCTTTTTCGGGGTGAGGTGTTATTCGATGGTGGCGAGGGCCGCCTTGGCTTTGTCAACGACAGGAGCCGGGAGCGGGATGTAGCCCAACTCGTCAGCGAACCCCTGGCCGGTGGTGAGGCCGTAGGTGACAAAGTCCTTAAGCGCCTTCAGCTTGGCCGCATCGTCGTATTTCTTGTAGAGAAGCAGCCAGGTGAAGCTGGCGATCGGGTAGTCTCCTGCCCCCTCGGGGTCCACCGGCCAGACGCGCAGGTTCTCAGGCATGACCACGTTGGCGAGGGTCGCAGCACCGGATTCGCCGCCGGGCGCGATGAACTTGCCGGCTTTGTTTTCCAGGTTGGCCATCGCGAGGCCATTCAATTTGGCGTAGCCATATTCCACATAGCCGATCGCACCGGGCGATTGCTTGATGAGAGCGGTCACGCCGTCGTTGCCCTTGCCGCCCACGCCGACCGGGAAGGTCACCGATTTGTCGGTGCCGATCTTGTCAGCAAATTCCTTGCTGATGGCCGAGAGGTGCTGGGTGAAGATATACGTCGTTCCGCTGCCGTCCGAGCGGGAGGCCACCTGGATCGGGAGGTCGGGAAGGGTGACCCCTTCGTTCGCCTTGGCGATGACCGGGTCGTTCCATTTGGTGATCGTGCCGAGGTAGATGCCGGCCATGGCCTCGCGGGGAAGATTCAGGCTCTTCACGCCGGGAAGGTTGTAGGCATAGACGACCTCGCCGGCTGTGGCGGGGATCATCACAACGCCATTGGCGACCTTGGCGATTTCCGCGTCGCTCATGGCCGCGTCGCTTGCGCCGAAATCGACGATGCCTGCGGTGAAGTTCTTCACGCCGGCTCCGCTGCCGACCGACTGGTAGTTCACCTGAACGCCGGGGTTGACCTTGTTGTATTCAACGCCCCAGCGCTGATAGAGCGGGGCGGGAAACGAGGCTCCGGCACCGGAGAGTTGTTGGGCTTGTGTAGTGGAAGAGAGACCGAGAAGGGCCGCTCCCAGAAGGAGATAGGATGCTGGTTTCATAGAGTTAGCGTCGGTGAATGAAGCGAAAGGTTTCCGAAGTGCCAATCCTTCTTGTGTGACAATTTTGTCACATTCGCCGAACACGGTAGGCAAGAGGATTCTTCCCGACCAGCAATGGGGGCACATCTCCGATGGCAGTACATTCTGCAGCAACAGGCGATGGGAAACCGAAACAAAGGGGCCACTCTGGTTGCTGGAACCCGCCATCGAGTCGCCCCGCCGCAACCCTTCCCTTCATGGGGTCGAGATGTAAGCCTGTCAGGAGCCTTGCCCCTGGGCGGATTTTGAGATCGTCGCCGTCTCGCGCTGACACGCGAGGTCGGGGGGATGAGTCTGCGCGTGACAAGGCAGGCCGGGGCGGGGCATGCTTCGGTATTCCGTCCCGCCATGAAGAAACTTCCCGTTTTGCTTTTTTTTCCGGTCGTAATTTTTGCGCAGGATGCGCCGCCGGTGGACGGCCTGCTTCCGGACAGTGGGGGATCGGGGATTCCGACCGTTGAGGTGTTGCCTTCGGTGCCGGGGGGAGCTGTTGCAGCGATGGCGGCGCTGCCGGAGAAGTATGCGGGGAGTATTTTGGAGATTTCGGGGAGCGGGGGGAATCCGAACCCGGCAGAGTGGGTGGTATTGGCATGGAACGCAGAGAATCCGGGTTCGCTTCGCAAGTTGGTTTTGAGCGACGGGCGGATCATGGACGACAGCCCTTCGCTCAGTATTTATGAGGCCGAACGCAAGGAGGTCCCCCTTGCGCTCAGTTCGCTGGGGATTGACTCCGGCGGGGTGTGGAAAATCGCGCAAGCGTATGCCTCGGCAAATGGGGCCGGCCTGGCCTCTCTGGATTACCAGCTGACGACCCATGCGAAAGATGATCCGCCACTCTGGACCGTGACCTGCCACGGGGACGGCGGCAAGCCTTTGGGCAGGCTTGTGATCAATGCCGGCGACGGGTCGGTGCAGAGCCATTCGGGATTTCGCAATGTCCCCCAATAGGCCCGAGGAAGTGGCTTTTCAATTGCCCCCGGAGCAGCCGGTGCTGGATGGGGTCCATGTGTGGCGGATCCGGCGGGGAGATCTGGAATTGCTGAGCGAATCCGAGCAGGAACGGGCCACCGCCTTTCGTTCCGATGAAGCGCGGGCGGCCTTTGTGGCAGGGCGTTCCGGGGTGCGCGCGATTGGGGCCAGATATACCGGGATCCCTCCCGCTGGACTTGACCTGCAGGTGGGGGCGGCGGGAAAACCCTTTTTCGCCAATGCGGGGCTGGCCTTCAATGTCAGCCACTCGGGAGACGCTGTGGTTGCTGCCTTTTCCGGGGAGCCCGTGGGAGTGGACATCGAGCGCAGCGGGAGGCGGGGGGACTTCCTGGCGATCGCAAACCGGTTTTTTCCTCCTGATGAGGTTGAGGGGATTTCCGGCGAAGAGGATTTCCTGCGGTTGTGGACGGCGAAAGAAGCGATGCTGAAGCTGACCGGGGTGGGGATTTCCGGGGGGCTGGAGGCGGCGCAGCCGGGGCGCGACGGGGTGGGGGACCTCGGCGGGAGTCCCGTTTGGGTGAAGAGCTTCCGGATGGGGGACTATCGGGGGGCCGTTGCTTCATTTCAGCCGTTCGAGGTAAAAGGCTGGTTTGAAATGTAAAACCCGTCTAATAACTTCCGCGACATGTCATTTCAAAACCTAGGCCTCTCCGAAGTGGTGCTGCACGGCGCCCAGCGGATGGGGTATTCCGAGCCCACTCCCATCCAGCTTCGTGCGATTCCCGTGATCCTCTCCGGGCGCGACCTGATTGCGTCCGCGCAGACGGGCACCGGCAAAACCGCCGCATTTTCCCTTCCTGTTCTCTGCAAGCTGGACCATCCGGAGAGGAAGATCCGGTGCCTTGTCCTGGAGCCCACACGTGAGCTGGCGATGCAGGTGGAGACGGCTTTTCGCGACTACATGCGGTTCATGCACACCGAGGTCACGCTTATTCATGGCGGGGTTGGCTACGGGAAGCAGAAAGAGGATCTCGCCCGCAAAGTCGATGTCGTGGTCGCCACCCCCGGGCGCTTGCTGGACCACATGCAGCAGGGCGCGGTGGATCTGAGTGCGCTGGAGTTTTTGATCCTCGACGAGGTGGATCGCATGCTCGACATGGGGTTTCTGCCCGACGTGCGGCGGATTGTGGAGCAATGCCCGAAGACGCGGCAGACCCTCCTATTTTCGGCAACGATCCCCGAGGAGATCGGCCGCCTGGCTTCGTGGTGTCTGGTGGACCCGGAGCGCATCGAGATCGGCGCGCGCCAGTCGCCGGCCGAGACCGTGGATCACGCGTTTTATCCGGTCGCTGTGGCCCAGAAGTTCGACCTTCTGCTCGCGCTGCTGGCCCGCACGAATTTCGACAGCGTCCTGATTTTCTCCCGCACGAAAGACGGGGCGGACCGGATTTCGCGCGAACTCAAGAAGAATAACCACTCAGTCGCAACGCTGCACTCGAACCGCACGCAGAACGAGCGCGTCGAGGCACTCGAAGGGTTCAAAGCCGGACGCTATGAAGTGATGGTGGCGACCGACATTGCGGCCCGCGGCATTGATATTGCCGGGGTGAGCCACGTCATCAACTACGACGTGCCACAGCATCCCGAGGATTACGTTCACCGCATCGGCCGCACGGGTCGCGCGCAGAATGTCGGGGCAGCCTTCACGATCATGACCGCCGAGGAGCTGCCGCATGTCAAAGACATCGAGCGGTTCATCGGGCAGTCGGTGCCGCGCCTCAAGCTCGAGAATTTCGACTACGTCTACACCGCGATCTTCAACGAAACCGAAGCGGCGGCCGCGCTGAAATCCGCCAAGGGCGTTCGCACGCACAAGGGGATGCGCTTTGGCTCCAAGCGTCGTAAATAACCCCGGCGGGTGACATGGACGAGCACGTCTTCTACCTGATCAACCACTTCTGGGCGCACCCCGGGCTCGACCGGGTGATGGCGGTGGCATCCAGCTGGGATTTTTGGTGGCCGTTCCTCGTGCTCGGCGTGCTGGTTATTCTGGCCTTTGGCGGATTTCATGCGCGGGTGATGCTGGTTGTCGCGGGGTTGGCCGTGGGCGTGACCGACGGGATCGTGGTGGATACGATGAAAGGGATTGTCGGGCGTCCGCGCCCGCACGAAGTCCTCGTCGGGGCCCGGACGCTTGACCTTGCGAAAGCCAAGCCGCGCTTCCTCGCGATCGGAAAGCCACTTCGCGAAGAATTTTCGCAGCCTGGGATCCGGCCCCCGGGCGGCAACTCCTTTCCCTCTGGGCACGCAGCAAACAACTTTGCCATGGCGTCGGTCGTGGCGATTTTTTACCGCCGGTGGGGGTGGCTGGCGTTTTTGCCGGCGGCGCTCGTCTCCTACAGCCGGATTTATGTTGGTTCGCACTGGCCTCTGGACGTGCTGGTTTCCTGCCTGATCGGCGCAGGGATCGGGTTCCTTGTCGCTGCGGGGCTTGACGCCTGCTGGCGGCGGTGGGGGCAGAAATTTTTCCCTGCACTGCGAAAACTCCATCCGTCGTTGCTTCCGGCATGAAAGCGAAATGGCTGTTCCCCTTCCTTTTGCTGCTCACCCTTGCCCGGGGCTGGTGGGTAGCCACGAGCCAGGTTTCGCCGCAGGAGGCGTATTACTGGATGTGCGCCGGGCGGATGGCCCCTGGGTTTTTCGATGGCCCGGCGGGGACGGCCCTGCTGGTCCACGCCTTCGGAGATGGCCTCGAGTTCGCGCGACTCTTCTGGCCGGTCATGGGATTTCTGGCGGGCTGGGCGGGCTGGATGTTTCTGCGGCGGGTCTATGATGAGGACGTGGCGGGCTGGGCGGTGCTCCTGTTGAACTTTCTCCCGGTATTCAACCGGGCCTCAACGCAAGTCGGGCCGCTCATGCCGGCGCTGGCCCTCACGTTGACCGGGCTTGTTCTCGTGAAGGTGGCCTGGGACGGACGGCGTCCGGCCTGGCTTGGGGCCGGCGTGATGTTCGCAACGGCGCTTTTATTCCGTTACGAGGTCGTCCTGATTTTGCTGGGCGTTGTCGCGGCCGTTGGGGCTTCGCGCCGGCACCGGCGGGATTTCGTCTGGGTCGCCGTGGTCCTTCTCCTCGGGGCAGCCGCCCTCTGGCCGTCAATGGCATGGAATGCCTCGCTGGAATGGATCCCGATCCTCCGGGGAACCTGGCGATCCGCGCTGGAATTCAACGTGGACCGCATGGCCGGGAGTTTTGGTGCGTTCGTGATCGCGTTCTCGATTCCCGTGGCCATGCTCCTTGCTGCGGGGCTGGTCATCCTGATCCGTTCGGCCCGCTTTCACGCGCGGGCGGGATTCGTGGCGGTGCTCTGCCTGCCCGCCTGGCTTTGGTGCGCAGTGCTCCTCTATACCGGCGGAGACGCCATCACTCCCGCCTGGCTCGGGTTTTTGCCGCTTGCCGGCTTTGTGATGGCCGGGGCTTGGAAGCGTCCGGCGACGCGGGTTGCTGTCCAGGTGGTCATTGTTCTCGCTGCCGTCTTCTCCGTCTTTGGGCTGAAGAAAGAGGACTGGAAATCGTTCTCCGGGGAAATGGCGCTCGCGGCTAGGGAGCTTCCCGCCGCTGATCAAAGTGGGTTCTTTATCGCCGAGGATCCCGAACTGGCTGCCATTCTGGGCTACCACCTCCCGCACCACCCGGGGCCTCCGCCCGTCTTTGTTCCGGAGTCCCCGGCCGTCTCTAGCCAGTTCGGCATCTGGCCGTCCTACGCTGATTTTGTGGAAGGCGGCGGGCCGGCTAATGAGTATTTTACGGAGCAAAAAGGTGTGAACCCGTATATCGGGCGGCATGCCGTCTATGTCGGCCACGAGCTGCCCCAGACGATTTCTGCGGCCTTCACTGAAGTCGTGCCGGTGAAAACCATCGTGGCCCCCGACGGCCGTGCGCTCGGGATCTACCTGTGCCTTGGCTACGAGACGCTTCCGCTCTGAGAAGGAGAGACTTTTCATTCTCCAAAATCCGTTCATTCTGCCGACGACATCCAACCACCACATGCATCCGACTCCTCTTCAAAAGAAAATTTTCTGGGCCGCGATCACGGCGGTTTCGGCGTATGCGATCGGGTATGTGATTTATTTGGTGGGGAGCCTGCTTGTGAACGCGATTTCGTTTTTGCAACCAGTGCTGATCCCGGTGGCGATTGCTGCGATCCTGGCTTTTCTGCTGGAGCCGGTCGTCCAGTGGCTGATGCGGCTGAAGCTTTCCCGGATCTGGAGCATCGTGATCGTGTATTTTGCCGTAACGGCGATCTTTGTTGGCATCCTGATCTGGATCCTGCCCCCGGCCTACCGCCAGGGCTCGGTCCTCATCACCAATTTTCCCGAGTATTCCAAGAAGACTCAGGATCTTGTGATCTCGACAGTGGAGGAGATCAACAAGTTTTCGGCAAACCCGATATTCAAGGGGCCGGGCAGCGAGACGGGGGAGAGGGGGCAGTTTGCGTTGTTCGTGTCGCAGCGGATCCAGGAAGCTGGTGCCTGGCTTCAGCAAAAAGTTCCCGATCTGGCGGTGGAGTCGGGCAAATTTCTGCAGCGGAGCCTGAGCGGGTTCCTTGGTGTTTTTGGAATCATGCTGAGCATGATCCTGGTCCCGATCTTCCTGTTCTTCTTTCTCAAGGACAGTGCATCGATCGTCAGCAACTGGAGCCTCTACCTGCCGATGCGGGCCTCTCCCTTGAAAAATGAGATTGTGTCCCTGCTCGGGGAGATCAACTCCTACCTCGTGAGCTTTTTCCGCGGCCAGCTCCTGGTGAGCATGATCGACGGAGTGATCATCGCCTCCGCACTCCTTGTGATGGGGCTCGATTTTGCCGTTCTCATTGGCCTGATGGTTGGCCTGCTCGGGCTGATTCCCTATCTCGGGATGATGATCACCTGGATCCCGGCCGTGATCATCGCCGCCGCGCAGTTCGGGGACTGGGTGCATCCGCTCTGGGTCACGGTGATCTTCATCGTTGCCAACAACCTCGACGGGATCTTCATCGCGCCAAAAATCGTTGGGGAGTCCGTCGGGCTGCACCCACTGACCGTCATCATCTCTGTGCTGGCGTGGAGCTTGATTCTTGGCGGGCTGCTTGGCGCCCTGCTGGCGGTGCCGTTGACCGCCACGCTGAAGGTTCTTTTTAAGCGCTATTTTTGGGACCGGCCGCCACAACCGCAATCCGGGTGAGGAAAGCCGTCCCTTCTGCTATTCGTAGCGGAGGGCGGAGATCGGGTTGAGGCGGGAGGCGCGGACGGCGGGATAGATCCCCGAGAGGAAGCCGGCGATCACGGCAAATCCGACGCTGAAGACGATGGCCGACGCCGTCATGACTGGAACATTTTCGCTGGGGGCGATGGCCTTGAGGACCTCGATGAGCCCGAAGGCAGCCCCGACGCCGAGGATTCCGCCGATGAGGGCGATGCTCATGCTTTCGACGATGATCTGGACGAAGATATCGCTGCCGCGCGCGCCGACAGCGAGGCGGATGCCGATTTCCCGCACACGTTCAGAAATGCTGGCGAGCATGATATTCATGATGCCGATGCCGCCAACAATGAGGCTGATCGTGGCGATGAGCCCTCCGCTGAGGCGCGTGGCACGGATGCTGGTTTCCATCTGGCCGAACCATTCTTCCCGGGTATCGAGATCAAAATCATCGACGCCGCGGTGGGTGATCTCCAGCGCGGCCCGCACCTGCTCGAGTGCGGCGGGGAAGTGGTCCAGGTCGCCGACGCGAATTGTCAAGTTGTCGAGGCGGACCGACTCCAGGGAATCCAAGGGAAACGCTCCCGCGCGGAAGTCGTAGAACATCGTCGAGTAGGGGAGAAGAACCGCATCGTTCTTGGAACGAAAGGGATCCCATCGGCGGGAGGAGCCGATTGGTTTTTTTTGGCCGCCGACCTCGCGGCGCCGCTTGTCCTGTTCGCGTTCGTATTTTGGGAGGACGCCTACGACTTCGAACGGGCGGTCATTGACAAGGATCGTGCGGCCGAGCACGGCTTCGGGAGGAACGGAAGGCCAGAGAAGGGTTGCGATGCTGTTGCCGATGACGGCGGTGCGAAGGCCACGGTCCACATCCAGATCGGTCAGGAACCGGCCGGCGGCCAACTGTTGGCGCGAGACGACAAAGTAGTCGGGGAAGACGCCGGTGACGCGTTTGCGGTCGGATTGGGACTCGGAGGCGACGGAGGCTCCGAACTGGAGTTCCGGGGAGATGTGGGAGATGAGAGGGGCGGATTGCCGGAGGATTTGCGCGTCGCGGAGGGTGCGGCCGGGCGAGAGGTTCCAGAATTCAAACTGGGCGTTGGAGATCTCCTTGTTGACGACGTTGACGTATTCGAGGCCGCCCATCTGCTGCATAAACTCACGGGTGCCCCGCTCGATGCCGGTGGTGAGGGCCAGGGTGGCGATGAGGCTGCTGACGCCAAGCACGATTCCGAGCATGGAGAGGAAGCTGCGGAACTTGTGGGAGGAGATTTCCCGCAGTCCGATCTGGAGCGCGACGAGGAGGTTCACGGGGCGTATTCCCTCTGGATTTTTCCGTCGCGGATTTCGATGACGCGGCGGGAGATGGCGGCAATGTCGGGGTCGTGGGTGACGAGGACGATTGTTTTGCCGGAGGCATTCAGCTCGCGGAACATTTTCAGGATGTGCTCGCCGGTGGTGGAGTCGAGGTTGCCGGTGGGCTCGTCGCCGAAGAGGATGCGGGGGTTATTGACGAGCGCGCGGCCGATGGCGACGCGCTGGCACTGGCCGCCACTGAGCTGGACCGGGCGGTTCGCGAAGCGGTCCCCCAGGCCGACTTCGCGGGCGACCTCTTCGGAGCGACGTTTGCGCTCGGCCGCCTTGACGCCGGCGTAGACGAGCGGGAGCTCGATATTCTGGAGGACGTTGAGCTTCGGGAGCAGGTTGAAGGCCTGGAAGACGAAGCCGATTTCGCGGTTGCGGACCTCGGCGAGGCGGTTCTGCGAAGCCCGGCTCAGGTCGCTGCCGCAGATCTCCATGCGCCCCTCGCTCGGAGCATCCAGGCAGCCCAGCAGGTGCATGAGTGTGGATTTTCCGCTGCCGCTCGGTCCGATAATCGATACGAATTCCCCGTCGTCAATCGTCAGGTTCACTCCATCCAACGCCCGGAACTCCTGGTCTCCCAGGCGGTAGATCTTACTGACCCCTTCGAGGTGGACGAGCGGCACGGCGTGTCAGGATTTCCCGTGAGGGAGCAGAGTCGGCTCGACGAGGAGGATCTCCTCGCCCTCTTCGAGGCCGGATTTGATTTCTGCACGGGAGTTGTCGGTGAGGCCGACGGCCACGGCCCGGCGTTGGATGTCCGCGCCTTTGCGCACGTAAACGACTTTTTGGTTTTTGTCCTTGAAGACAGCCGAGACGGGGACAGTCACGACGTTGCTGGCTGTTCCTGTGGGAACTTCCATGCTGACCGACATGCCCGGCTTGAGGCGGCCGTCGTTTTCCTGGATGAGGGCCTGCACCTCGAAGCCTTTGATGTTGTTTTTGACGGTGGCGAGTGGGGCGATGAACTCGATGACGGCCTGGATACTCTCTGCGGAGTCATCGCCCATGCGGATGGTCATCGTCTGGCCGACGGTGAGGCGTCCGGCGTCCATCTGGTTGACATGGGCATTGATGAGGAGGCGGGAGAGGTCCGCGAAGAGGAGGATGGTGGTGCCCGAGTTGACGCTGGCCGCCCCGACGACGACCTGTCCCTCATTGACGCTGACATCGAGGATCGTGCCGTCGCCCGGCGCGAGGATGCGGGTCTTGCTGAGCCGGTCATCGACGGTTTGGAGCCGGCGTTCGGTTTTTTCCAGGCTGTTCTCGGAGATCTTGTAATCGGCCTCGAGGTTGGCGAAGACCTCCTTGCTGATGAGCTTTTCCTTGAAGAGGGAGCGGGCGCGCTCGTAGTTGCCGCGGGTTTTATCCTCGGCGAGGCGGGCGCCCTCGATGTCGGTTTGCGCGGAGGCTTTTTCGTTGAGGAGGTCGGTGTCGTCGATGGTGACCAGCAGGTCGCCACGGGAGACCTTCTGGCCGGGGACCACGTGGATTTTTTTGACCTTCCCGCCGACCTCGGGTTTGACGTCGACTTGGAAGGCTGGTGTGACTTCTCCCGAGAGCAGGAGCGTGGGAGCCACGGCGTCGCGGGTGGCCTTGGCGGTCATTGGCGGGGAGGATTGGTCGTCAGCAGGCTCCGCAGAGGCGTTTCCAGCCAGGCGCCAGATGCCGGCGGCGACGAGAAGAACCAGAATTCCTGCGATGAGGAGCTTAATTTTCACCTGGGGCAACCTTTCTCAAAACGAAGAATTTTCAACCCAAATTGCGGCGGCGGCAGCGTGGCCGTGGAGGGCGTTGCGTCCGCCGACCGGCCCGATGCCGCC
>JBGSJQ010000158.1:0-2762 GCA_041741775.1 Terrimicrobiaceae bacterium
GGCTGGGACGGGGGCCGCTCGTGGATCAGCTCCGCGACACTCCTTGCGCGCTACAACGCCGCCGGCGCCATCCTGGCCGCCGAGCCCGCGAACCTGCACGCGCTTCTGGATCCGAAGGAAGAGGCCTGCTCCGACCTCATCTGGAGGCTCTTCCAATCCTCCCTCCCGGAGGATCTGAACAAAAAATTTCTTTCCTACGCCGCCGAGCACGGGCCCTCTGGGCGGCGCGACCTGGTCCACCTGATGATGAGCACGCCCGACTACCAAATCACATGAACAAGACCCTGCACACCCGCCGGCAGTTCCTGCGCACCTCGATGCTGGGAGGGGCCGTCTCCTGGACGATTCCCGCCTTCCTCGAACGCACGTTCTTCTCGCTCGACGCCCTTGCGGCCGACTCCTCGATCGCCACCGGCAAGGACGCACCGATCCTGGTCGTCCTCCAGCTCGCCGGCGGCAATGACGGCCTCAACACGCTCGTGCCATTCTCCGATGACGCCTACTTCAGCGCGCGGCCCGGACTCGCCATCAAATCCCCGCTGAAAATCAATGACGCCGTCGGCCTGCACCCGAAGCTGACCGGCCTGCGCGGGATGTATGACGACGGCCATCTGGCGATTGTCCAGGGCGTCGGTTACCCGAACCCGAACCGCTCCCACTTCCGTTCGACCGAGATCTGGCAGACGGCGAGCGACGCAAAAACAACGGAGTCGGAGGGCTGGATCGGCCGCTATTTCGACTCCTGCTGCAAAGGCGAGGATCCGGCCGTTGGGGTGAGCATCGGCAGCCAGACCCCTCAGGCCTTCGCCGCGGCCGAGCCCAAGGGCATCTCGTTTGCCAAACCCGAACAGTTCCGCTTCGCCACAGAAAAAACCTCGGACCCCGCCGCCGCTGACGAATTTTTCCGCAGTGTCAACGAATCGAATGACGGCGGCAGCATCGACATGCTGCAGGGGCCGACACCGGGGAGCGGCGACACCATGGATTTCCTCCGCCGCACCGCCCTCGACGCGCAGATGAGCTCGGACAAAGTGCTCGCCATCACCCGCAAATCCCGTCCCCCGGTGCCCTACCCCGCCAGCAACCTTGCCAACTCACTCAACCTCGTGGCCCGGCTGATTGGCGGCGAAATGCCCACGCGCGTCTATTACGTCTCCCTCGGCGGATTCGACACCCACAGCAACCAGGCGGGATCGCACGAGCGCCTCATGGTCGAGCTCGATGGCGCGCTTGCGGCCTTCACCGCCGACCTGAAAGCCCAAGGGAATTTTCAACGCGTCACCCTCATGACTTTCAGCGAGTTCGGCCGCCGGGTGAAAGAAAACGGGAGCGGGGGAACCGACCATGGAGCGGCCGCGCCGATGTTCGTTCTCGGCGGCGGCGTCCACCCCGGGCTGTATGGGCAGGCTCCCAGCCTGACGGACCTCCACGACGGGGACCTCATCCACAACGTGGACTTCCGCAGCGTCTATGCCTCCCTCCTCGCCAACTGGCTGCACGTGCCTGTGGAACCCATCCTCCACCGCGCGTTTCCCACGCTGGGAATCGTCTGATGTCACCTCTGTAAAAAAAATAGACTCGGAAACATCGGCAGGATGCCGATGCCACGTGGCATTGGCTTCCAGCCAATGCACCAACCAAATCAAAGAGTTGGTAGAATTGCGGTTCTTTGAAACCGAAAACGGCCTTGAAAGGGAAAGAAACGCTACCGGTTTGGAGCGCTTTCCTGCACCTTGTTTTTCAGCCGCGAGGTGGAATCCTGGAGCGCGCTGGAGTCGATGCCGGAGCCTTGGACTCCCCGGGCCGTTTGAGGAACCGGTCCCGGGGCCGGGCCGCCGATCGGACTTGCTGGATCCTGCGGCGGCGGGGTATTGCCGCCATTTTCGGTGGGGCCCTTGGCTCCACCGTTACCGCGTAATCCAAGCTCGCGAAGATCGCGCTCGGTCACAGCGAAGCCGTCTTTGTCCATCGGTGAGGGGTCGGTGACTCCTCCCCCGGCTTTGATGCCAAGGAGGCGCTCAAAATTCTGAACTTCCTCCGGGGTCAATAACACGCCGGAGGAAGTGGTGGATTCCGGATTTTCTGGACCGGCAGCCCCACCGCCAGAAACTGCGAGATCCAAGCCGCGCCGGGCGTTGCGGGCTTCCTGTCCACCGAGGCGACCCCCCGTTTTTTCGGACAACTCGAAACCTGTCCCATGATCTGCCGCCTCGGGGTTGGGGGTGGAGTTCTCCGCCGTCTTCGTTTCATCCGAATCCGTGGGTTCGCTGGGTTCGTCGCCTCCCTCATCCGAAGGTGGAGGGGTTGGGGAGGCATTCGCCTGGGCGTCGTCGCCGCCCTCCCCATCGGCAGCCTTGTCCCCGGATGGGTCGCCTGCAGCGGCGTCAGCGTCGCCACCTCCTCCAGCATCGCCGCCGCCGCGCTGAGCGGACACGACGGTTTCTGCGGGCCCGTTTTGAACGTAGGCGTCCGTCACGTTTCCGTTGGCGTCCTTCACCACAACGCTTTCACTGCCATCGCTCATCGTGATGATGATGGTTGTCTCCACGACATTTCCATCCTCATCCCGTTGGGTAATGGTCATCCGGTTTCCATCGGTCTCAACGGTGGTTCGACTGTCAGAGTCCGGGTCGAGGACACCTGCAACAGGGTCAGAATTTCCTCCTGCACTCCGGCCGGGAGCCGGGGCGGCATCACCGGCAGCAGGCCTTGCCGGGGCGGGTGCGGGGGCAGGAGCCGGGGCATCCACAGGTGCAGCAGCG
>JBGSJQ010000159.1:0-12036 GCA_041741775.1 Terrimicrobiaceae bacterium
CCCCCGAGCGCCGGGGCGAGGTCTTTGGCTCCGTGCAGGCCACCCGTGCCGCCGCGGCTACCCTCGTCACCTTGCTCGGCGGCAAGCTGAGCCAACTCAGCGGCGACTACCGCGCCACCTACCTGCTCGGCGCCCTGCTCGCCTTCATCGGTCTCTGGTATTCCCTCCGGCTTCCCGCTCCATCAAACGGAACGCCGATAACGCCCCCCAAAGAGGCATGATGCTCCTGTTCTATTTCTTAAAGCCCCTGGCGGATCACTCTGAAGATGTCCGTGTTGTCCTGAAAGCCCTGCAGGGTTTCTGTCCCGGGACCTTTGCTGACGGCAATGACATCTTCGGCGGCCCCGATGGCGTCGGCCGTTTGGAAGGCGGAGGGCTCGGTTTTCGAAAGACCTTCTGGCGAGGGGTTCGGACCCGATCCGGGACCGGTGGACCAGGTGAGGGACGGAACGCCCTGGGCGTTGATGCCGAGAATGGCGGCCCCCTTGTCGTTGCGAAACGGGTAGCCATTGAGGCGGAGACCGCCTGGGTTGCTGCGGCCCGCAACAACGATGAGGGCATTTTCACCTGCATAGGCGAGCGCCGTTTCGACCGCCCGGTCGAGCTCGAGAATTTCCTTCAGCGTGCGCTCCCCCTGGCTCTGCTGGGCGGCGGTGCCGGCGAGCCCGGCATCGACGACGAGAAGGTAGCCGCGTGCGTTGTATTGGAGGAGCTGGATGGCCTGCCTCACCATGTCGGAGAGGGATGGCTGGGAGGCCGAGGCCTGAACCTCGTCGGCAAAGGCCATGGGGCCATCGCTGAATACGCCGAGAACTTTTGGGGCGCGCCACTGGGGGGTGTTCTCCATCTCCTGGCGGTTGCGCACGATGTCGTAGCCACGGTTGCGCATCTCAAGAATCAGATCCCGGCCGTCCCGACGATGGCCATCCTTTGAATCCGGCAGAAGGTCGGCCCCTCCGCCGCCAAGCAGGACGTTGATGTCCGAGCTCTCCGCGAGGTCGCGCGCGATCCTCTCGGTGTCAAGCGGGTCTGCCGTCCCGGCGTAGAAAGCCGCCGCCGTGGCGTCGGTAAGGGAATAATTCGAGACGATGCCCGTGGCGCGTCCGCTCTGGCGGGCAAGCTGAATGAGCGTCGGCAGGGGGTCCTTGCCTCCCTCGAAGCGCAGCGAGCGGTTGTTGACTTTGTGTCCGGTCGCAACGGCTCCCGCCGCTGCCGCGCCATCGGCCACCGCAAAATCGTTCGCCTGCGTGGTCAGCAGAGCGAGGTGCGGAAACTTTTCGATCTCCAGACGGTTGTCCGCTCCCCCGGCGTAGATCCGGGCGGCAGTGAGAGCCGAGGGGGTCAGGTTGTCCGAGAGGAACAGTACGATGGCAAACGGGCGCTGGACCACCCAATTGACATAGAAGAGGACGCCGCCGGCCAGAAACACGAAAAGGCAAACCAAAGCCAGCAGACGGTTGCGCAGTTTTTTGCTCACAAAAAAGCAATGCTCGGGATTGGCCCTGCGGGCAATATCATTTTCGCGGAAGCGGAGGTGCAGGCAGGGCATTTGAGCAGCGACGCAGGATTGGTCTTCATCCGGGAGATGGCCCCTGCGGAAAAACCGCGTAGTGGTCCGCGCTTCTCCCTGGTCGCCCGCAAAGGCTGGCCAATGGCCCTGAACATCGGCGCTCCGGCGGCCGGCCAGCCAACGGTCACCACTTCCTGATGCGCGAGAGCCAGAAGACCCCGATGGCGGAACCGACGGCGAGGATATTGATCGCGTAGAAGGGCCACATCTCGTGATCCATCGGCATGGGCAGCACGACGTTCATCGAAAAAATTCCAATCACCAGGTTGGCGAGCATGATGGCGATCGTCCAGATTGTGAACTGCTTGATGAGGACGTTGAGGTTGTGGCTGACGATCGAGGCGCGGGCGTCCATCATGCCCGCGACGACCTGCGCGTAGATTTCCGATCGGCGCAGGCACTGCTGGTTCTCGATCATGATGTCTTCGAGGATGCTCGTCTGGTCGTGGTCGAGGCTGAGCTTCTCGGCGGCCGCCTTCATTTTCTCGAAGAGTGCGGAGTTCGAGTTGATCGAGTTCAAGATGTAAACGAGGCTTTTCTCCAGGGCGAACATGTTGAGAAGATACTTCGTCTCCATCGAGGTGATGATCCGCCGCTCCAACGAATCCGAGAGCATATTGATCGCCTTTAGATGGCCTTCAAAATGCGAGATACTCTGGTAGAGCAGGCGGAGGATAACGTCCTGGATCGAGTGGATTTGAAACGGAACCCTTCCCTCGAAGAGAGGCGCGTCGTCGGGCATCACGACCACCAGGTAATCCTCATAGAGAAAGACGCCGGTCGAGGTCAGCTTCAGCAGGAAATTGTCGTCGGCGCAGAAGCTTTTCGGGCGTTTGAAAATGATCGCCGCGTGGTCGTGCTCGAACTCGAGGCGGGATAGCTCGTCCGGGTCGAGAGATGACTGCAGGGTGTGGTAGTCGATGTTGTGAAGCTCCAGCAGGTCGGCCTCGTCGTCGATCGTCGGCGAGTTATAGACGATCACCTGTCCTCCGCCCTGCTCACAGGGGAGCAGCCGCCCCGCCTCCTCGTCGATCCGGTAAAACGTCCTCAGCCCGCCGGGGCGCGGCGCAGGGACCTCGGCAATCTCCGTTGGACGATCATCTTCCGGCATGGACATGCGCTGGCAAGGTAGGCTGCTCTCTCGGATTCTGTCCAGCCCTTGTCTTGCGGGATTTAAAACCCGGATAAAAAAGCGCAATATTTATCAGGCATCGCTATCACCCTCGTCGCCTGTTACCCGCTCAACCGCAAACGCTCCGGCGAACCCCACTCCAGGATCTCAATCGTCACCTTCCGCACGCCCCACCGGTTCATCTCGCGCAACGACGGCTTGAAAAGATCGATCGGCCCCTTCCCAACCATCAACCACCAATTGAGAGAGAGTCTTTTTAATCGAGCCGGGGAACCTAGAGAGCATTCCCAGCCGCGCAAGGGAGAAAATTTTGTTATTGAAATCAAGTCTCATTTTATCTGCGGCGTGAAATCCCGCAGATGAGCCTGCGTTGAGCACCCCGCATTGCGAGTGAAAATTTGTTCTGCGGCCTGAAAGGCCTGATGCGGTCAGCTCCGCGTCGCTAGGCACCGGCCAAGGGCTGCAGGCATATTGCTTCGCATTTCAGGGCCTTCGACCATGGCTTTGGAATTTCTGCACCCCGGCAATTACCCCCCATGAGTCACTCAGCCAGTGCAAAAGTTGAACAATAAGGTTGACATAAAAATGACCGAGGTCAGAGTTTTTCTGTAGTTAATGGGGGGGGACAAAATTATGAAAATCACTTTACTTGCTTTAGGGTCAGTCCTTTGCGTGCTTTCAGCGCCTTTTGCCGCCCACGCGGATACGACTATTCCGGAGTACCTGCGGCTGAATTTCGCCAATTCGTCGACCTACGCAGACAGTGACATTTATTTTATCTTTTCGACGGCGAAAAGTAATGTGTCCTCGGCCACTACGTTCGCAAACTTCAGCGGAAACATACTGGCGACAGGAACTTATAGCGCGGCAACGCTCTCGGGAACCGCGACTGGCGGCGGTCAATTCTGGTCCGAAGGCAATCTTTATTCTGGAACCAATGCGGCCTACACCGGTCGGTATGTCGGCTACTCGCTGGCTGAGCTAAAAGGAGGAATCGACCTGGCTTACGCCGACTCGACGACGATCTATGTCTCGCTGGGTGCTCCGATGTTTTTGACGGGAACCAACAGCATCGCTACGAATGGGACTCCGAGCTATTCAAATACGGCTGATCCGAACTGGGGCGTCCGCTGGCAACCCTTCGAGATCACGCGCACGTCAACATTCATCAATACCTCTGGAACCCAGAACGGCACACGAGGAGACTTGGGGAATTTAACTGCGATTAACTCCTACGCCGTGCCAATGCGTATATCGAATTTTACCGCCTCATCAACAACGCCCCTCCAAACAGTTACGTCCGTCGATAGTGGTGCCGGGAATGATATGCGCGACGCATTGAAGGCGCTGGCTGTTTCGAACACGGCGAACAACGGATCCGGATACGGTGGGCTCCCTGCAGATTGGTATATCACCAACACCGCGACCGGCGAATTCGTTCGCCAAATCGCCCCGAGCAGCGGTGTCACCGGCATCTTTGCATCGGCAACATCCAATGGCCAGACGGGTACGGGCTACATGCTCGTTCCGATGACCAATGCCGTTGGAGGAACCTTTTTCACCAACAACACAGGGACTGTTCCAAACAATGCGGCACAGACCGTGGTCGGACCCTATCCGACCTTCGCCCCATACGTTCAATACACCGCGACAGCAAACGGCGGCAACTCCTACCAAACACCCCTGGCTGCCAGCTTTCTGGCCAATGGGACAGCCAACTGGGAGTTCTCTGCTACCGCCTCCGCAGTCGCTTATTCGGGCGGAACCTACACGAGCACCTGGCAGAACCGTCTCGGCGTGAATGGAGCGGTCTCGGGGTCAAACTCAGGATCCTTTGCTCTCACCGGGACCGGATACGCCATCCAGGTGTCGGGATCGATCTATGCAACCGGCGGCCCGGCGGCCCTCTCCAATGGCGCTCAGGGCGGCCAGTGGGTAGGAACGTTCATGCTGACGCTCCCGCCGGACCAGCTTATTTCTAATGGCGGGGCAGCAACCGCAGCGGAAGAGTCCTATAATCAGGCTTTCAGCATTTATGGGTCGTCCCTCGCACCGGCGAATAACGTTTTTGAATTCACCGACCTCACGGGGAACTATTCGAACCTGAGCGGGACCTACTTCAGATTCAACGATCTTCCCTATGATGAAGCGATCTGGTCTCAGGTTGTTCACGATCTATCCGTGGGATACAACCTTGGCCTCATTGCCAGCACGGCAACTATTGCCGGCTACGGCAGCGGGACAACCCTCAATGACATGGGCAGCCCTGGCTGGACGGACTTCAAGAATATATTCACCTCAGGGACCTACACCGGGACCGGGGTGCTCCCCGTCTACAACTTGGCATGGGGAGGCTCCGATACCGGATACTACAACCAATGGTCAGCGACGATTGAAGGCCAGTCCGACTCGATCTACGGTAATCCCTACTCCGATTACGCTCAGCCCGTCGGCATCAATGTCAACAGCGCACCTGTTACCGGCGATGCAATCGCAACCTGGAACATCGAAATTCTCCCTGACGTGATCCCCGAGGTTTCCACCTGGGCTTTGGTTCTTCTAGGGTTCGCGTCCGTGTGGCTTGTCCGCCGGCGCAAGGGATCCCCGCAATCCTGATCTCAGACAGCCGGTTTTCCGTTTGGACCCGACCTCAGAATCCTCATCCCACGAGACGGGCGAAGCCGAAACATTTCATCCTCTGCGGCTGACAGGCTGGAAATCGCACATTCTACCGCTCGGCCTGTTGTTTCTTCTGGCCCTTGCGTCTCTGGGGCAGCCCCTGTTTTCGGCCGTCAACATTATTTCCTCCGCATCCGGGGATGTCGCCAGCCAGTATCTTTACACCAGGGGGTTTGGGTTTACAGAAATGGCCGGGGGAAATATTCCCCTTTGGAATCCCTACCTCTTTGGGGGAGTTCCCTTCCTCGGCGATTTTCAATCAGCACTACTCTATCCCCTCAATCTGATCTTTCTGATCCTGCCTCTGCCGGTCGCGATTAATTGGAGTTTTGCTATCCACATATTCATCCTTGGCGCATCGATGTATACGTGGGGCGTGGCCGGTCGATCGTTGGGCATCTGCGGCGGCATCCTTGCCGGGGTAGCAGCGATGTTCGGAGCAGCGTTCTTTCTGCACATCCACGCGGGGCACCTTTCGAACGTCTGCTCTATGGCCTGGACGCCTCTGATCTTCCTCGGTATTGATGGCTGGTTGCATCGGCGTCACGCCGGCTGGATCATACTTGCAGCCGCAGCCGCTGCCCTCCAGGTCTATGCCGGCCACCCGCAATATGTGTATTTCACGGCTTTGGTGGTGGGCTTGTATTCGCTCCTGCATCTGCCCAAGACGCCCCGTCTTAAGTCGGCCTGCTTCGGCCTGCTTTTGATCTACCCCCTCGCTGGCCTCCTGTCCGCCGTGCAGCTCCTCCCCGGAATTGATGCCGCCTCCGAGTCAACAAGGGCCGTGAAGTCGGACTATGCTTTTGCAGCAATGTTTTCCTTTCCCCCGGAAAACCTTCTGACCCTTGCCGTCCCATGGCTCTTTGGCAACGTGAGTGGAACAACCTACTGGGGGCGTTGTTATCTATGGGAAATGAGTCTTTTTACAGGCTGCGGGATGCTTTTCCTTGCGCTTTGGGGAGCGTGGGCCGGCTCCTGGCGCTCCCTGCCTTGGCGAATCCTCGGCCTCATTGCGGCTTGCTTCCTGTTGGCCCTTGGAACCCATACTCCCCTCCACCAGCTCCTCTTCCAATGGCTTCCCGGATTCGACTTTTTCCGGGGCTCCTCGAAATTCATCTTCTTTGTCGGGCTGTTTATGGCTCTTCTTGCCGGCATGGGAGCACAGCGATTAATGGCCCGCGAACTTGCGCCGCGTGTTCTCTGCGCCCTCGGAGGACTCCTCGGCCTCCTCCTCTTGCTTGGCGCATGGGGCCTTACAACAGCCGGCGGTCACGAGATGCTCCACGGCGCGATCCAAAAGATCGCGTCCACCAAAGAAGTCTATTTCCGCCCCGAATTCTTCGAAACGGAGAGCAACCTGAACGCCAGCCTGGATGTGGCGCGTGCCAGCCTCCTCATGAGCGGAGTATTGATGCTGGGATTTTCGCTGCTTCTCTTTGCGACGAGGAAATGGAGCATTCTCCGCTGGGCGATCTTCCCGGCGGTCGTGGTGGAACTCTTTGTCTTCGCTCACTCGACGGTCGTAACATTCCCGATGACAAACGCCCTCTATCTGCCGCTCGCAGAGACACTCCGAAAAATTCCCGGCGATTTCCGCATTTTGAACCTCTTTAATCCCGACGCTTCCATCGTGCTGAGGCGGGAGGGAATCTGGGGATATGAGCCGTCGGTTCTGCGCCGCTACTCGCAGTTGGTTCGACTGTCACAAGGGACGGACCAGCCCGATCCCTCCAACTTCCTCCGCTTTCATCAGCCACATCCGATTCTCGATCTTCTCCGATGCCGATTTGTCGCGTTGCCGAAGGAGGCCGGAGTTGAATTGGTTCCCATTGGCTCCCCGTTTCCGCGATATTCGTTGCTCACGGATTTTAAGGTTCTCCCGCCCGGGGAAGTTCTTGAAGAGTTGCGGGAGCCCGTCTTTGACCTGCGGAGCAAGGTGTTGCTGGAGCAACCCCCGGTTCCCTCCCCGGACAAAAAGCTTAAAGTCGCAAAAATCTCCCTGCTCGGATATTCCACGGATCATCAGATCGTTGAGGTCCTCTGTGATGCACCAGCGATCCTCCTCATTACCGATGCTTACTCCAAGGACTGGCGGGTATCCGCTCTGCCGGGTTCCGCCCAGATCAGCTATAAAATGATTCCCGCCGACCACGCCGTGCGCGCCATTCCTCTTGCCGAGGGCCGCCATGTCCTTCGAATGGAATATGTGCCGGCCGGGCTCCCAACCGGAGTCAGTCTCACCCTGTTGTCGCTCGTTCTGTGCGGATTGGCCATTTTCGTCCGGCCGTTCAAGGACTACCTGCGGTTTCCCCTGCCATGACAACAGCAAGCATGGATAGGACAGATCCGACACACATTTTTAAGGTCCTGCTCATCATCATGAGCTGCCTTTTTGTTTACTCGCCCGTCTTCCATGGCGATTGGCTTTGGGACGACGACAGTGAGATCACGGCCCACGCCGCCCTGCGCCATGTGGAAGGACTGGGTAAGATCTGGACCGCTCAAAGCAGCGTGGATTTCCTGCCGCTCAAATCGACCTTTCAGTGGTTCTTCTTTCGTTTCGCTGGAGCGAATCCGGTTTGGTGGCATCTGCTCAATGTGAGCCTACAGATCGTGAATTCCCTTCTTGTTTGGAAACTGACTCAGCGCCTCGGAGTCCGGCAGGCCTGGATAGCAGGCATTCTCTTCGCCATCCACCCCCTTGCGGTCTGTTCCGTCGCATGGATCTCGGAGCTCAAGAAT
Organism: Terrimicrobiaceae bacterium; assembly: GCA_041741775.1. GTDB lineage: Bacteria > Verrucomicrobiota > Verrucomicrobiia > Chthoniobacterales > Terrimicrobiaceae > QYQL01. Next base: position 8,124 of record JBGSJQ010000159.1, read on the forward strand.
ACGCTCTCTCTTCCTCTCCTCATCCTTTCGATGCTTTTTTACCTCGCTTACGATGAACGCCAGCGTCCCAAGGACCTGATATTTTCCGTGCTCCTTTTTCTTGCCGCGCTCCTGACCAAGGCGTCGGGCGTCATGTTCCCTTTTGTCATTCTGCTCTACACGTGGTGGAAGCGCATGGGTGACCCGTCTCCGGGACGTTCGCCGGCCGGGGAAAAATCTGCGCGGCTTCCAGCCATTGATTGGCTTGAACAGATGCCCTGGCGCGGCATCCTTTCGAGCGCTCCCTTCTTCCTGATATCCCTCTGCGTGGGACTTGCCACTATCTATTTTCAGCACAGCCGAGCCATCGGACCCGAAGTGATCCCTCTTGGAGGACTGTTGCCGCGCATTGCCCTGTCGGGAGAGGCCGCCTGGTTTTATCTCTATAAGGCGGTGATGCCGTTCCGACTACTACCCAATTACCCTCGATGGGCCATTGATCCCCCGTCCCTGGTGCAACTCCTTGCGTGGCCCGCTATGATTGGGCTGATGGTGTTCTTTTGGACGCGCCGTCGGACTTGGGGTCGCCATGCCATGCTGGGCGTGGGATTCTTTCTCATCAATCTGGTTCCTGTTCTGGGCTTCATTCGCATTTCTTACATGCGCATCACCTGGGTTTCCGACCACTTTGCCTATATCTCGCTGATCGGCATCGTTGGTCTCGCTGCGGCCAGTGCTGGTAAATGTTATGAGGTGGCAGAGCCCCATCTCAAGCCATGGCTGCGAGGAGCTGTCATCGCTATTTTCGCCATCTTCACCATGGAGAGCCATCGATATGCCGGTGTCTTCTTAAATGAAGAAACGATGTGGACCTTCACGCTCTCGCGAAATCCGGATGCCTGGCAAGCTCATAGCCGGTTGAGTGCCGTCATGATGAAAAAAGGAAACTTCGGAGCCGCTTTTTTTCACTCCGGAGAAGCCTTGCGCTTGCGCCCCGATCTCCCAGAAACCCACAACAACTATGCCAGCGCTCTCGCGGAGAAGGGCGAGTTTGAAGAAGCCCTCGCCAATCAGCAATTAGCCGTTGAGCTGGCGCCGGACTCCGCATTCCTCAAAATGAATCTGGCCAACCTCCTCGCCCGTGCGGGCCGGCGCGACGAAGCCAAAAAAATCTTTGGCCAACTTCTGGAAATGGCCCCCAACGAGCCCATGTTTCTTTGCAACTACGGCGTTGCCCTTTTCTTTGAAGGTCGCGCTGACGAGGCCCTCCCTTACTTTGAAAAAGCCGTGGCGATCAATCCGAATATGGAACTTGCCCAGAGCAACCTCGCCGCCATTAAGGCCTACCTTAATCGGGGGGGGGCAGCAAATGTGAACGCCCCTGACCGATCTCACGGCATCCAGTTTTTCAACTCGGACTCTCCCATTCAGTTTTTTCCCAGGTAACCGGCGAGGATGCGCACGATCTCGTCGCGCACGCGTTCGCCCTCGGCGAGGGAGGATTTGGAGGGTTCGCCGTTGATGCCGCCGGGACCGGGGCAGATGACGGCGCGGTCTCGGTGCCGGGGGCGAGGTGAATGAGGGCGTGCTTGGGGGTGACGTGGCAGACGCCGGGGAATTTGTCGTAGCCGCAGTGTGGTTGGATGAGGCGGAGGGTGGCGTGCCAGCCGGTGGAGGAAATCGTTGGGGCCGGCGGTGGAGAAACGGTCTCCGAATCTGTGAAAGACATAGGACATCGCCGCAACTCATCCCAAGCCCGACTTAAGTATAACCTCGGCCAGAATCCCTTCACACCTGGCGTGGGGAGATTGTCACATCCGTAGGATAGCTCCCGGAATGGGGGGGGCTTCCGGCTTGCACCGACTTCGGTGGTCCTTCAGCCTGCCTCGATGGACGTTCCGAGAGATCAGAAGCTCACGTTTGCGGCCCTTTTGGCGCTGGTGGTTGGCAGCATGGTGGGCGGGGGAATCTATTCCCTTCCCCGGACGTTTGCGAACGACACCGGTCCCCTGGGAGCGGTGATCGCCTGGCTGGTGGCGGGCGCGGGGATGTTTATGCTGGCGCGGGTTTTTCAGACGCTGGCGGAACGCAAGCCCGGGCTGGATGCGGGGGTATTTGCCTACGCGAAGGCAGGGTTCGGCGACTACCCGGGGTTTCTGTCGGCGTTCGGCTACTGGATCGCGGCTTGCATTGCCAACGTATCTTACTGGGTTCTGATCAAAGCGACACTCGGCGCGGCGATTCCAGCCTTCGGTGACGGCAGCACGTTCCCCGCCATCGTTTCCTCCTCGGTCGGAATCTGGCTTTTTCACTTCCTGATCCTGCGCGGGGTCCAGCAGGCCGCGAAGCTCAACCGGGTCGTCACGTTCGCGAAGATCATCCCGATTCTCGTCTTTCTGGCGATTCTCGGGGTCTCCTTCCAACCGGACCTCTTCCTGGCCAATTTTTCCGGAGGGGACTCCCAGAACGGGCTCTTCGATCAGATCCGCGCCACCATGCTGGTGACGGTGTTTGTGTTCATAGGAGTCGAAGGGGCGAGCGTCTATTCCCGCTATGCAAAAAAACGGTCCGACGTGGGAGCTGCGACGATCCTGGGCTTTCTCGGTGTCACCCTGCTGATGGTGCTGGTAACGCTTCTTCCTTATGGCGTCATGCCGCGGTCCGACATCGCCGGCCTCCGCCAGCCCTCTGTCGCCGGCGTTCTCTCTGCGGTGGTGGGATCCTGGGGGACGGTATTCATCAGCATTGGCCTGATCGTTTCGGTGCTGGGAGCTTATCTGGCGTGGTCTCTCATCTGCGCGGAAATCCTGTTCTCCACGGCGCGAACCCGGGACATGCCGGAAACATTCGCCCGAATGAATGGCCGTGGCGTGCCGGCCAACGCGCTCTGGCTGACCAACGCCGTGATCCAGGTCCTGCTCATCAGCACCTATTTTTCCGATGACGCTCTGGATCTCATGCTCAAGCTCACCAGTGCCGTGGCGCTGGTTCCGTATTTTTTCGTGGCGGCCTACGGATTCATTTTGACCAGACGGGGCGAAACCTACGAGGGCGATCCTGGTGCTCGAAAGCGGGACGGTGTGATTTCTGGAATCGCGCTTGTCTATACACTGTTCATGATCTTTTCCGGCGGCATAAAGTTCATCCTTCTGGCGGCGTTGCTGTACGCGATGGGAACGTTGCTTTTTATTTGGACTCGAAAGGAAAACGGGCAGCGGATCTTTATCATGTCGGACTGGGTTATCCTTGCATTCCTTCTCGCCGGGGCCGTTGCAGGACTAGCCGGCCTCATGACGGGATGGATTCCGTTTTAGTACCCACAAACACCGCACGCTTTGTCGCGCAAGGACGGAAGGATTTGGCATTTCGCGAATGGATGACGATGTCCTCGATTTGAATACGCGGGCACCCGGGGTTAGCGAGCACTTTCTTTTAGCTTGGATGTCATCCCGAAGATTACCTCTCCCGCCCTGTCATTGGCCTCACTGTCAAAAACCCACCCCCCTCGCCTATCCGTTATTCATGCCGCAAAGCATCAATGGGATCGAGTGACGCTGCGCGTCGCGCCGGGGCATATCCGAAGACAATGCCGATGGCTGCTGAAAAGAAGAACGCAATGAGGTTGATTCTCAGGTCAAAGAGAAAAGGCACTTGAATGACCAATGAAAGCAGGAGGCAGAGTCCAAAGGCGAGGGCGATGCCCACGATGCCTCCAACACAGGAAAGCGTGATGGCTTCGACGAGAAACTGGAGCAAGACCTCCCTCGCCCGCGCTCCGATGGCCAGACGGATGCCGATCTCCCGGGTTCTTTCCGTCACGCTGACCAGCATGATGTTCATGATGCCGATTCCTCCCACCAGCAAGCTCACTCCCGCCACGGCGGCGAGCAGGGTGGTCATCATTTTTGTCGAAGCGCTGAGCGTTTCGGCAATC
>JBGSJQ010000160.1:0-21270 GCA_041741775.1 Terrimicrobiaceae bacterium
TCCGAGACCGTGCGGCACGTCAACCGCCGCCTCACCGACCACCACACCCAGCCTCCCGTCGCCTGGTATGTCACCCTCAACGAGCCAAACATGCTCGTCCTCAACACCTACATGAACCGGCATTTTCCGGGGGGACCCGAGGCGGGCATTCCGGTTGGGATCCGGGCTTACAACCGCCTCCTTGCCGCCCACGTCCTTGCCTACAATGCCATCCACGACATCTATGAGGAAAATGGATGGCCCGCGCCCCGCGTCACGATGAACACGTTTTGCAGCGACGTTTACTGGTCGGAGCACATGCTGCTCGACCTGCTGTGCCTTCGTGAAAACGGGGTCGCCCACGAAGAACTCCCCGCCTATTTTTCCGCCCGCGCCGCCGCCATGCGGGAGTCTCTGGCCAGCTCAAGCCTCCCCCTTCGTGAGGACCTCCTCGCCGTCGCCGGCCGAGCCATCCACTGGCTCGCCAACTACTTCGCCAGCCGCGTCGCAACCGCCGACGCCTTCCGGCTTTTTCTGGATGTCGCCGCGAAGGCCAAGCGCTCACGGGCCCTCGACTACCTTGGCCTCGACTACTATGACCCATTCCTCAGCCACATCTTCCGTTTGCCTTCCTTTGGCGACCTGGAATTTCCCAGCGGCAGCCTCCACGGCCACCTCATGGACGGCTTGTCGAGCAAGTGGTGGGACTGGCACATCCTGCCTGAGGGCCTCACCGCATTTTGCCGGCACTACGCCTCCGCCTTCCCCGGAAAGGGCATCCTGATCGCCGAGAACGGCATGGCCCTCCGCTGCAAGACCGACAACAAAGTCTGCAGCTTGCGCCGCGACAGGGTCTCGCGCAGCGAATTCCTCACCGCCCATCTCTCAGAGGTCCGCCACATGCGCCATGCCGGACTTCCCATCCTCGGCTACCTCCACTGGTCGATCACCGACAACTACGAGTGGGGCTCGTTCACCCCGCGGTTCGGCCTCTTCCGCGTGGATTACGCCAATGGTCTCCGACGCCTCGCTACAGACCATCTCGGCGACAATCCCTCGCAAACATACGCACGCCTCATCCGTGAGCTCGGCTTCCGGAATGATCCTGGTTTCTAAAACCGCTCAAATTCCTTCACCGTGGATGCCAACCACCTCCGAATGCGTGACGGGAGTGGATTGCATCACATCGGCCAGGGTCGTCCGGTCCATGAGGTCGGCCACCACGTTTCGTGCGCGCAGAAGCACCCTGCGGAACCGGCAGACCGGCTCCTGCGAGCACCGCTTGTAGTCGGTTACAGAGACGCAGGCGATCGGGGCCAAATACCCATCAAAGTGTCGCACGACCTCCCCCATCGTGATTTTCGCAGGGTTCTTGCTGAGAAGATAGCCCCCCCGCTTCCCCGCGAGGCTCGCCACCCACCCCTTTTCCTTCAGGTCCAGCATGATGTGCTCCAGAAAGCGCTTGGGGACGTCATTTCTGCGGGCTAGCTCACCGATGGGAATTGGACCGCCGCCGTGGTGCTCAACCAGGGTGAACAGCGCCCTCAGGGCATAATCCGTTCGCATCGACAATTGCATAGACGATAAAACTAGCCGCGATTTGACGGTTTTCAAGACTGCTCTCAACCGGTGAAAACCTTGATGCATTTCGCGTTGGCGTCCGGGGCAGAACCGCAGTAGGATCGACGCCCATGGGGAACATGGTTGAGTTGCACGATATCAGCAAATCCTTCGGAAGCTTCACCGCGCTGCGCGACGTGAGCTTTGAAATCCGGGAAGGCGAGTTCATGACATTTCTCGGGCCCTCGGGTTGCGGGAAGACGACCTGCCTTCGGCTGATCAGCGGCTTCGACACGCCGACCAGCGGGCAGATCTTCATCGGTGGGGAGGACGTCACCCTCGTCCCGCCCTACCGCCGTGACGTGAATCAGGTCTTCCAAAGCTATGCCCTGTTCCCCCACCTCAACATCTACGAGAATATTGCCTTCGGACTCCGGATGAAAAAAGTCCCGGCGGGAGAGATTAAAAAGCGGGTGGACAATGTCGTGGAGATGACGGCCTTGACCCAGTTTGTAGATCGCAAGCCAGCGCAGATGTCCGGCGGCCAGCGCCAGCGGGTTGCCCTCGCGCGGGCGATCGTCTGCCAGCCCAAGGTGCTCCTCCTCGACGAGCCCCTCAGCGCACTCGATGCCAAGCTGCGCAGCCAGATGCGCATCGAGCTCAAGCAGCTTCAGAAGCGCCTCGGGATCACGTTTATCTTCGTCACGCACGACCAGGAGGAAGCGCTCACGGTGAGCGACCGCGTGGCCGTCATCAACGGCGGCAAGGTCGAGCAGATCGGCACGGTCAACGAGATTTACTACCAGCCGGCCACGCGCTTCGTCGCGACGTTCATTGGTGAAACCAACATCGTCGAGGCCGAGGTGATTTCCAGCGAAGGCGGACGCCCGCTGTGCCGCATCGAAGGCGGGCTTCAACTCCGCCTCAAGCGCGGCACCCAGCCCGTCGGCGACAAAATCCTCCTCTCCCTTCGGCCGGAAAAAATTTGCCTCTACCGCAATTCTCCCGGCGGGGAAAATTGCTTTCCGGCGAAGATTGCGGTGGAAATTTTCAAGGGCGCCGTCGATGACCTCACGATTACGGCGCAGGGAGGGCTTGAGCTCGGAGCCTTGCTGGCGAATGACGGCAAGGAGGATATGGATTTTCACGAGGGCGAGGAGATCGTCGCCCGAATCCAGCCGGAGGATATCAACGTCGTCGCGGCGTGATGAGAAAGGGGCATGGCATGAAATCCCTCTCCACGGCACGCCTCTACGGAATTCTAGATCTTGGCTATGTTTCTCCGGAAGGCGCAGAGGACATGGCTGCGCAAATGCTGGCGGGCGGGGTGGACCTCCTGCAGCTCCGCGCGAAGAAGAGCCCGCCGGAAGAAATTTGCAACCTGGCCCGGAAGCTGTCTCCCCTCTGCCGCGCTGCGAATGTGCCGCTCATCTTGAACGACCACCCGCACCTTGTGGCCGGGGCAGGTGCCGACGGCGTGCATGTCGGCCAGGACGATCTGCCAGTGTCGGAAGTCCGCAAAATCGTGGGGCCGGACGCTCTCGTCGGCCTCTCGACCCACAGCCTGGCGCAGGTCGCTGCCGCCCGGGACGTTGGCCCTGATTACATCGGGTTCGGCCCCCTGTTTGCCACGCCGACCAAACCAGAGTATGCCCCCATCGGCATCGATGAAATTGCCGGGGCCCACCGGCTTGTGGAATTCCCTATTTTTTGCATCGGGGGAATCAAACTCGCAAACCTCCCACAGGTCCTCGCCGCGGGGGCAAGACAGGTTGTCGTCGTCTCCGGAATCCTCACGGCCCCCAGCCCGGCCGACTACTGCCGGGACTGCCGGGCTGTATTGGATTCCTGAGCCTGATCGCCCGCGCCGGGGAAAGGCCTACTTGGCCTTGCCCTGGCTGGCCACAGCATTCATCGCCGCAGCAATGGCCTCCTGGTCACCCAGGTAGTAGCTCTTGATCGGCTTGAGGTCGGCGTCGAGCTCGTAAACCAGCGGAACCCCTGTGGGAATGTTGAGCTTGAGAACCTCCTCCTCCGAGAGGTTGTCGAGATACTTGACGAGGGCGCGAAGGCTGTTCCCGTGGGCGGCAATGATCACGCGCTTGCCGGATTTGACAGTCGGCGCAATCTTGTCGTGCCAGAGCGGAAGAAAGCGCTCCACTGTGTCCTTCAGGCACTCGGTGAGCGGAAGGTTATCGATCCCGGCGTAGCGCGGGTCATGGCCGGGCCAGCGCTCGTCCGATTTCTCGAGCGGCGGAGGCGGGATGTCGTAGCTGCGACGCCAGACGAGGACCTGCTCGTCACCGTATTTGGCCGCTGTCTCTCCTTTGTTGAGGCCTTGAAGGGCACCGTAGTGACGCTCGTTCAGGCGCCAGTCTTTTTCGATGGGAATCCAGACCCGATCCAGCTCCTGAAGAACCGTCCAGAGGGTGTTAAGCGCACGCTTAAGCAATGAGGCATACGCGACGTCGAAGCAGAAGCCTTCTTTTTTGAGCAGCTCGCCTGCGGCCTTGGCCTCGGCGCGGCCTTTGTCGCTCAATTCGACGTCGGTCCAGCCGGTGAAGCGGTTTTCTTTGTTCCAGGTGCTTTCGCCGTGGCGGATGAGAACGAGTTTATACATGATTTACAAGTAGGTGAGGCGTAGGTTATACAGGCTGCCGTCCGGGATTGGCAAGAAAACCGCTTCATGACTTTCAGCGCTCTCACATTCAACATGCAAAACGGCCAGCCTTGGGACGAGGAACGGCCGGATGACACCCGGATCACTCTCGAAAAGACGGTCTCGTTCCTGCGGGGCCAGGATGCCGACGTGATTTTTTTGCAGGAGGTCGAGCGCGGATACGAAGGAGGAAAACAAGTCGATCCCCCGCCCCACCATGCTTACCTGCGCTCCCACCTTCGCGGCTACGACTCGGTCTTTGCCTACCCTGTCCCGAATGAAAAAGAGATCCCGTTCGGCCTCGGACTCGCCATCTTTTCAAAGTCCAAGCTCCGCGACTTTCAGCGCACGGATCTGCCGGCCGCCGACATCGAATTCGAGTATGGAGGCACGGTTCGGACCCCCTCACAACGCCTGCTCATCTCTGCGTCCACCGTCCTCCTCGGCCGCGAAATCCGTCTCCTCAACACCCACCTCCAGGCGTTTTTTATGATCGGCGCATCGAGTGCTGACCACCTCTCGCAGCGCGATATGGTCGAGGCGTCCCTTCGCGGGCAAACCGGCCCAACCCTTCTTGCAGGCGACCTCAACAGCGCACCGGGCGAAGGGGTCATTGAGCAATTTGCCGGAGCCGGATTCCAAACCGTCCAAAACGAGCAGATGACATGGCGGCGCAAACCGTTCATTCTTGACCACTTATTCTACAACCAGACACTCCGGCTGGTGAACCATTCCGTCATCCCGACCATGGCCTCAGACCACCATGCCGTCCGGGCGGAATTTGCCTTCGCCTGACTGGCATGAAGCTGGTCTCCTGGAACGTCAACGGGCTCCGCTCGATCCTCACCAAGGGCCTCCCCTCCTACCTCGAAAAGACGGCAGCAGACGTCGTCTGCCTACAGGAAATCAAGGCTCGCCCGGACCAGGTGGATCATGACTTTGGCGAATACCAGGTCTTCTGGAACCCAGCACAAAAACCCGGCTACTCGGGCACCGCGATCCTCACCAGAGAAACGCCGCTGAGCGTGACAAACGGAATCGGCCAGCCCGAGCACGACGGCGAGGGGCGTGTCATCACCGCTGAATTCCCCGACTTCTTTGTCGTCAACGTCTATACCCCGAACTCCCAGCGCGAACTCACCCGCCTCGACTACCGGACGCGAGCCTGGACGCCGGCATTTGCCGGGTATCTGGCCAGCCTCGAACAGCGGAAGCCGGTGATTTTTTGTGGCGATATGAACGTGGCCCACCACGAGATCGACCTGGCCCGCCCCAAAGAAAACACGCGCAATGCCGGCTTCACACCCGAGGAACGCCAGGCGTTCGACTCCATCCTCGAGGGCGGGTTTTTTGATTCATTTCGGGAATTCGAAAAAAACGGCGGCCACTACACCTGGTGGAGCTACCAGAGCGGTGCACGGCAGAGGAATATCGGATGGCGGATCGACTACGTCTGCGCCTCCCACCGGCTCCGCAACTCCCTCAAATCCGCCTTCATCCAGCCCGAGATACCCGGCAGCGACCATTGCCCGACCGGGATCACCCTGGCTTGAAATTCTCTCCCCCACAAAAATCTGAAAATATTTTTCAAGTTTTTTGAACATCCCCCTTCCAGAGGGGTCAAATCTATCGGTTAAGGCAGCAGTTCGGGCCACCGCGGATCAGTTTTTTTTGTTTTTTCTGATCATTTCCGCCGGTGGCCCGAATCTTTTTCCGGCCGGACCGAATTTGGCGGCGTGAATTCCGGGGTTGGCCCCTGTCCGGAGTTCGATGACCAACACCACCCCGCTCGCAAGGATGGGCAGAAGAAGGGCGGATGGACCAATGCGGAGAAAGAGAATCCCTGATCCCACGGCACCCAGGGCGTAAACCAGCCAAACGAGCCCATTGATCCAAGGATTCTCCTGACCGCTCGACGAGGCAGCGGCTGACTTGGAGATCCCCCCCCGGGAGTTCAACGAGCGGGCGATTCCGGTAGTGAACCCTGCCAGAATCCCCGTGATATACGTAGTCGATCGGGCATGGAGGCTCAACGCCACGGCACTCTGGATCCCCATCGCTGCCGCAGCTACCGCTACCAGCGCATTGGCGGCCGAACTCCCCGGGGCGTTTCCGGCAAACCACCAGGAGACGAGGAGAACAAGAAGAAGTCCTAATTCCGCCCCGAGCGCTGCGGAAACACCGGAGACACGGGACGTCGGTCGTTGGCGGCCGATGACAAATGCCCCGCAAAATGTCCCGCAAAGAAAGGCAGCGACAGAAACCGCCGAGCTCAGCCCCCCGACGAAGTCGCCCCGGGCAATCGCCACCGCCAGCAGGATCGTATTTCCCGTCTGAGCTGCCGTCAGCACGTTGAACCCAAGGATCATCATCGCATCCACCCCGGCTCCCGCCACGGCCAACAGCACCACCATCCATTCACCTCGGTTCTTCATTGAAAACGGGGAGACTACCCCAAAGCGCTTTTTATTGCCAGCGAAGGAGCTCGTCGAGCTGGCTGATCCGCCCCGAACGTCCCAAGGGACGCAAGGAGGATTGTTGCCGCAGCTCCACCATCACCACAGGGCGATGGATTTCCGCCATCGGCTACTTTTTTGAGAGCATGATCTCCGGCGCAACTTCACCGATAAATTCCTTGAGCATTTCAAGCGTCTGCTCCTTGTTTTTTGCGCCCGGAACAAAGCCCTCGAGCACCGGAGCGCTGACGATCACATACGCCCAGCGGTGGGTCACGCCATGGACCACACGGTCCCAGTCGGTGTGCAGGATCCGATACCAGTGGTAGGGGGTCGTGATGTCCTTGCCGATAAACCAATACAGGAAAAAGCTGGTCAGTTCCTTCTTCACGCCGGGCTGAACCTCAACCGCCCGCGAGATCTCCAACTTCATCACCTCCAGGGTGCGGCCGTCATCCAGCTTGACCGGAATCATCTGGCTTGATTTCTTCGTCCATCCTTGAGCCGGCAGGCACGTCTCCGGGCGGTGGATGCTTCGCTTTTCCCCGCCGGAGAGAACAATCTGGCAGTTCACCTGCGAGCCGCCAACGCTTGTGTAGAGCATCTTGGCAAATTTCGTATCCGCAGGCAGAATGATGCGCTCGGACTCCGAAACCTCCATCGGTTCTCCGGTGAAGCTTCCCACATGCTCGGGGAGTTCCATACGGACTCCGCTCTCCATTGTCGTGTGCGCGTCCGGGTTTTGTCGCGTCAGAAAAAAAACAGCGAGGCCGAGGCCCAGAAAAAGTCCACTGCGCAGAAGGAGGTTAGTATTCATCGACATGACGGGGTTTTTGCCCGGGGGCCGGGGCCGGGGCGCTTCGGGGAGGTGACGGGCGGTTCCACTGGCTGAAGACTTGGCGTAGGTCGGCATTGATCAGCCAGCCGACCCCGAGCATTCCGCCCAGTGCCACCGCAAAGACAAGATAGCCAGCCAGCATGTGGAAAAAGGTCGGCTCCTCCAAGGTGCCGATGGCAATCTCCGGCCCCATGGCAATCGTGCCAATCGTCAGCATCAAAATGCGGGCCAGATTTCCCGCAATCGCCAGCGGGATCGAACAAAGAAAAAGAACGGCCTTCCGCCAAATCCCCTTCTGCGTGAAATACCCGTAAAGCGCACTCACCATCATTAGCGCAAAGAGCGAGCGGATCCCGCTGCACGGATCGGCCACATCCACCGAAAAGCGCGCCCCGGCCCGCAGCCCCCCGATCGCATCGGGCGCAGAAAGGATCGCCGTCCCGCTCTTGACGCACGCCACCCCAACCGCATTGAGCACCGCCACGCTGGCCTCGGACATCACCATCCGCAGCGGAAAGGCAATCAGGTTGTCAAGGAAGGTCAGCGGATACAGAAAAACCAGGAACGCCCAGGGGATGAAAAGCGCTTTCGCCCACGTCCAGCCCATCAGCCAAAGGATCACTCCCCCGGTCAAAATCTGGAAACTCGCATACGCAATGAAGATATTGTCCGCCCGATAGCCGACCCAATACACAAACAGCCCGAAAGCCGTCATCGCGAATCCCGCCCAGGAACGCTCAAACGGCGCATCAGGCAAATTTTTCCGCTCGAACCAAATCATCGCCGCTATCGCAAACGGCACAATGTAGCAATGCTGCCAGTCCTCCCCCTGCCAGAGCACATTGGCAAAATGCAGCACGCTCACCATGTGGGCGCCGTAGCCGAAGGCGTAGGGGTTCAGGCCGTAGAGGAGCGCAAAGACCACCAGCACGCTGCCTCCGGCGATCACAAAATCAGGAAGACGGTTTTTTCGGGTTTCCAGGGAAGTCACAAGTTCGTCGGAGTGGAATTTTGAGGAAAGTCAACGACCATAGCAGATAATTGCGACTCTACCAAGTGGATAGAAATTTTCTCGAGGCAAATGGGGGACGCATGAACACACCGGTCCACGCAGGGGCGGAACCGGCAGGCATCCGAAAAAACCGCTCGTCCGGCGTTGCCATAGGGAGCAAACCAGCCCGGATCCCCCGATCCGAAAATTGTGACGACGGGCACTCCGACTGCGGCGGCAGCGTGCCCCGCAAAGGAATCGTGGCTCAGAACGCCATCCACAGCTGCCAAATACCCCGCCAAAGCCGAAGGCTCGGGAGACTCGAAGACCTGCTGCCCATCGGCCTGCGGCTCAGGAAATGGCTCCCCGGGCGCGTGAAGGATCGCCGCACTCACCCGGTTGGCCGGGAACCAACCCCGCAGAAGCTCCTCGAAGTGATTCAAGGCCCACCGCTTTGTCGGAAGCCTCGCTTCGGCGTGGACTGCCACGACGCGCCGGCCACCGGCCCGCGCCTGGTCCACAAACACCTGGAATTCCCCGGGAGCCGGAACGACCGGCATCCAGGGAATCGAATATTCGGGCTCAAGACCAAGTTGCCGGCCAATCCGCTCCCACATCTGCCAGTGAGTTCCGGCGCCCGGATCCCGATCAACGGACTTCGTGAGCACCGGACCCGCCAAAGACAATGCCCGCGCGGCCATCTGCCCGGCAACCAGCCGCCTCCGCCGCCAGGCGTGCGCCACCCCGTAAAAATTCCCCTCGGCCAGGCGCACTCCGACCCGCGTCCCGGCTCCGGACCGACGCATGGCAAGTTGGGCACGCGTGTCGGGCCAGGCACAGGCCGCCGCATCACCCGCACCAAGCTGTGGGACCTGCCGAAAAACCTCTCCCCATCCCTCGCAGTGCACCGCTTCGCAGCCCGAACCGGCTGCGCGCAGCAGACGGGCGACATCGGGACGACACATCACCCGCACCTCAAACCGGCGGCTCGCCGCACGAAGCACCGGCAGCGCCATCACCGCATCTCCTAGATGATGCATTTCAATGAGGAGCAAAATCGGCTTCATGACGATTTCCGGGCTTTTGCCATCCGGGCAATCACGCCTCGTTTCAGCCGGTAGAAATGACACCCCAGCGTGCGCATCCACAGAGCGTCGCGCAGAGGACGCCAGCGGACCCCGTATCGCGCCTGCATCCGCCGCGCCTCGTCCCAGGCCGCCGGCAACTGGCTCCACGTCTTCGCCCCCGCATGCAGGCGGCAGCTCGCCAAAGCCTCGGACACATAAACCCACCGCGTCCCCTCCCCAATCCGCAACCAATACTCGTGGTCCATGCAAAAATGCAGACGATCATCCAGCCCGCCATATGTCCCGACCACCCCACGCCTCCAAAAAACCGCTGGCTGCAGCAGGAAGTTGCCCCGCTTCAGACGCTCATAGGAAAATCGCCCCGCCACTTTGCGCCGCTTCCACCCGCACTCCAAAAAATAGCCGTCGCCATAAACAACATCCGCCCCGGGATCCGCGGCAAAGGCCTCTCCCACGAGGACCAGCGCGTCCGGCTCCAAAAGGTCATCAGCGCAGAGATACGAAACAATGTCCCCATCCGTGGCGGCCAAGCCCTTGTTGATGGCGTCCGTCTGCCCGCAATCCGGCCCGGAAACCCAGCGGGCAGACTCCTGGGCGGACAGGATCTCAAGCGTGCCGTCGGTGCTCCCGCCATCCACAACCAGGTGGTCCACCGTCACGCCGGCCAGACGCGCTGCCTCGCGGACGGATCCCAGGCAGGCGCCAAGGAATTCGCCCTGGTTCAATGAGGGGGTGATGATCGAGAAGGTGGGCATGATACCAAGTGTCCGGGGAGCAGGTCCTCAAACATCTGACGATAACTGCGAAGCACCGCATCCCAACTGAATTTTTCCGAGGCGCGGGCCAGCGCCGCCTCGCCCAGCTCCCGGCAGCGTTCGGGATGGGCCGAGAGAAATTCCAGCCGGTCGGTCAGAGCCCGCACCGGATCCGAGTCGGAGAATGGCTCGGCTGCCTCCCCAACGACTTCCCGCGTCGCCGGGCTGTCTTTGTAGAGGATCGCCCGGCCCATGGCCATCTGGTCGAGGAGAACAAGCCGCGTTGCCTCGATGGCGGCCGGCATCACAAACGCCCTCGCCTTCTGGCTCAGCTCGACATAGGCGTCCCCGAACCGCGCCCCGGTAAAGATCACCCGCTCGTCGGCCATCCCAAGCAGCTTCTCGTAATACGCCTGCTCGTAGTTCTGCGATCCCGTGATCACCAGCTTCAGTGGCCCGCGATACGCACGCCACGCCTCCAGTAACAGGTCGGCCTCGTTGTCGGGCGTAATCCGCGAGACATGCAAAAAATAGCCGTCGGGCTCCAACCCCCACCGATCCAATTCCCCGCAGAAAACGGGCTCCAGCCGGAACTGGCATCCATACGCGATGTAGTCGGGGGTTGCCCCGTATTCCCGCTGATACCTCGCCACGATCTCTGTGTTGTCTGCAACTATGCGATGCCCGAGGCGCGTCGCCCAGACCTCGCTCATCTTCAACCACTGACGCCCGCCGGTCCCCCATTTCGCCCGGTGAAAATCCGCCCCATCCACGTTGATCACCACCTTGAGCCCGAAGCACCGCAAAAACCCCGCCAGGATCGAGTTGCCCACCCCGCACAGATAGATCACGTCGTAGCCCCGAAAAATCGCATCCACCGCGCTCAGCGTGGTATGCACGATCGTATCCAGGCTCTTGGTCGGAATCGTCGGCAGAGTGATGACACGCATGCCGCGCACCACCTTCTCTTTCGTCACGTAGCGCGGAAAACGATTATAGACAGTCACCCCATAGCCCACGTCCGCCAGCCGGCTTCCAAGCTCCTCTACAACCACCTCAAACCCCGAATACCGCGCCGGCACCCCACGGGAACCCAGAAACGCAATCCGGGTCGTCCGGCAACGCTTCGGCGTCCCCAGCAGCCCGTCCCGCAACCGATAATACACAAACAGGCTGTTGTATTTGAAATACCTTGGCATCAGGCGCATCGGCTCTTGCGCCAGCCGATAAGCCCAAGTCAGGCCCGACTTCTGCATCCAGGCCGGAGCAAACGGTCGGCTCCCAGCCAACAACTCGAATGCATCCCCCACCGCAAAAAATACTCCGTGTGTATGCCGCCGCAGGTTCTCGACGATCCAGCGCTCCTGCCGCTCCCCACCGAGCGCCACCCAGATGAAGTCCGCCCCGGAATCCCGGATCGCCGCCGCGAACCCCGCCTCGTCGTCCTCGGTCCACTTCCGATAGGGCGGCGACAGCGTCCCCGCCATCTCGATGTCGGGCTGTAGCTCCCTTGCCGCCGCAGTCAGCCGCTCCAAACACTCCTCCGTGCCGCCAAAGAAGAAGTGCCGGAACGGACGAGGCGTGTGCTGCAGGACATGCCGCATGAAATACGGTCCATAGACGCGATCCCGAAGCCCCGCACCCTGCCGGTTCAATTCCCAGACCAGAGGATACCCATCGGGTAGCACTATGGAAAATCTCCTCATCACCGCACCGAAGGTCGGATCCTGCCGCGCCAGCGCAATAATATGCGTGTTGCTGGCCGCGACGGCAGCCGGTTCGGGACGGGCGGCCAACCTCACGACCTCAGCCCGCGCTGAGTCGTAGTCCACGCAATGCACCGGCGTGCCAAGGACGGGGAGGCTTCTCAGGTGCATGGGGAGAGAAACACGGGGATCCACATCGAAGTCAACGCCGGATTTGGCGGCGTGCAATCCGCTCGCGAAGCCGCACGCCGGATTCATGCCCGGCGGGGTGCCCGCACAACGCCCCCTGCCAAAAGCACCCAAAAGCGTCGGCAACCGTCGCCACGGTCCATCCGTGCGTCCAGAAAAAACGGCGGAAATTTCCCGGCAGGTAGCTCCCCATATGGGCGCCGTTCCGGGAGTGAAAGGAAAGGTAGCTCAGGTTCTGAAGCAGCGCACAGAACTTCCGGTAGTCCGAAGCCCTCGCTGCCACGACGTCCGTTGCAGGCGGGGGAAGGTGAGGGACACTCGCCCGACACGTGAAAACCCCTCCGCCGTGTTGCGCCAGACGCATCGAATACTCCAAGTCCTCTCCCAACATCCAGAAGTCAGCCCGGTGCAGCCCCGCACCCGCAATGGCCTCGCGATCCACCAAAAGGCACGCACCGGTCGCCCACAAAAACCGGTGGGGCCCCGGCCCCAACAAACTCAGGGCATCGGCCGGCGTCACAGCCTGCCGGATCTGCCTTCGCTGCTCCACATCCGCCGGCTCCGGAAACCCCCAGAGCTTTCCGCCGGCATCTTCGAGCAGCGGACACACCGCCGCCGCCCCGCCCCACGCTCCAACCATCTCGGCCAACGCCTCCGGCGGCATCACCACATCGTCGTCCAAAAACAAAATGTCTGTCGCCCCGAATTGATCATGCGCCCTCCGAACCCCATTCGCCCACCCTGCCCCGGGGCCCGGGTTTTTTAGATCGGGAACCACCCTCACAGGAAACGTCCGCTTCTGCTCCCCGACCGTGCCCGCGTGATCCATGACCACACATCCCCGGATCGGATACCGGGACGCCTCCAGGCTGCCCAGCAAGCGGTCGAGTTCCCGCTCGCGGCGCCATGTCACCACGACGGCGACGATCTCCCTCATGCGGTTTTCCACGCCCGGAGTGTCCGCTCAAGGGATTCGTGCACCTCGGTCATCGGCACCCCGTGCGCAGCCAGCTTCGAGGAGTCCAGCACGCAACTCGCCCGGAAAACCCGGCCGGGAGCCGCAAGAAACTCTTCGCCACTCGAAAAATACTCGAACGCCTTCTGGCAGATCCCATGACTCCGCAGCGCCTCCGCCACCTCGCTCGTCGTGATCGACCCCGGATTCGTCGCGTTGTAGATCCCGTCGGGCAGCCCAAGGCGCAACGAGTCGATCGCCGCCGCCGCAAATTCCTGCCGCTGGGAAATCGAATTGCGCACCTCCAGCAGGCGCTCGTATTTCATCAGCTTCGTCAGGTAGTTCCGCTCGTTGTCCTGCGAATCAAAAGGAATCCGCAGCCGCCAGATCACAACCCCCGGCACCCCCGCCAGCAGCTTTTCCGCCATCCACTTCGTCCGGGCATACCAGCCCGCCCGCTCGTCGGAAACGGCAAACCGTGGCTCGTCGTCTTCCGTGAACCCCGATCCGTCGGGTTGTGCCCCGTGAAAAATACATCCCGATGAAACATGCCCCCAGCGGATCCCCGCGCTGCCGAGCACCTCGGCCAGCACACCGGGCACAACGGTGTTTGCCCGCAACGTGTGCCACTTGTCGGTTTCGGTGCCGTCAATGTTCGGCCGCCCGGTAAATCCGACCGCGTTGATCGCAAACTCCGGCCTCGAAACCCCCGCCAGCCACCGCGCCAGCGCATCGCGGCACGTCAGATCCAGCTCGCCATGCGTGGGGGCGAGAAACGCAACGCCCAGCTCACGCAGCCTCGCCGCCATCGCCTGCCCGACATACCCGCTGCCTCCAAATAGCAAAATCATCCCTCTTTCTCTACCAGCACCCGGCACAGGTTGTCAGTAATTTCGGGCTTCCGGCCAGGTTTGACGAGGCCCGCAACGAACGGTAGATTATCCCCTCCATGACTGCCGCCCAATCGCCCATGCAGGTGATCATCCCCGTGTTCCCGGGCGTCGAGGAGCTGGATGCCATAGCCCCCCTTGAGGTCTTCGGGCTGGCCCGCCAAGTTGGCCTTCCCGTGGAGGTCCGCCTCGCATCCCCCCAGCCCGCCTCCCGGGTCAAAGGCATCCATGGGGTCACATTTGCGGACCTCGCCCCGTTCGACGCCGACTCCCCTGCGGACCTCGTCATCGTTCCGGGAGGAGCCTGGCTCTCCGGGGGAAATACTGGCGTCCGCCTTGCCGTCAGCGAAGGAACCCTTCCCGCCCTGCTCCAGGCCCAGTATCAACGAGGTGCCACCATCGCCTCGGTCTGCACCGGGGCGTTCCTCCTCCAGGCTTCCGGCCTGCTCACAAACACTCCCGCCACCACCCACCACCTCGCTCAAGAGGACTTACGGGCGCTGGGAGTGGACACCCGCACCGATCGCATCCTGGATGCCGGCCGCATCGTCACGGCGGGCGGGATCACCTCAGGGCTGGACCTCGCCCTCCACCTCGTCGCCCGCACGTTCGGCCCAGATCGCGCAGAACAAATCCGCGACCTCCTCGAATACACCCAATAATCGGTTCGACTTGAACCTCCCCCGTCCTCACAATACCAACCATGATCCTCGCCGCCCGCCTCACCGCCTTCGGTCAATCGCCCGATTCCCTCATTGTCTCTGAAATCCCGGCGGTGTCCCCGGGCGAGGGCGAAGTCCTCCTCGACATGCTGGCAGCGCCCATCAACCCGGCAGACATCAATGTGATCGAAGGCACGTATGGCGACCTTCCCGAGCTTCCGGCGACCATCGGCAACGAGGGGGTCGGACGCATCGCTGCCGTCGGCCCCGGCGTATCCTCCCTCCAGCCCGGCCAGCTGGTGCTCCCCATGGCATTCGGCACATGGTGCTCCCGCATGCTGGCCAAGGCCGACACCGTGATCCCGCTCCCCGAGGGACCCGATCCCTTCCAAGCCGCCATGCTCACGGTCAACCCTGCCACCGCCTGGCGGATGCTTCACGATTTTGCCAGCCTCCAAGCCGGTGACTGGATCGTCCAAAATGCCGCCAATTCCGGCGTCGGACGCAGCGTCATCCAAATCGCCAAAGCGCTCGGATGGAAAACCCTCAACGTCGTCCGCCGCGACTCCCTCTGCGATGAACTCCTTGCCGCCGGGGCTGACGTCGTCGTCACAGAGGAAACCGACCTCCGCAAAACCGCCAAATCCCTCTGCGGCGGCTCCCGCCCCAAGCTCGCCCTCAACGCCGTGGGCGGCCCCAGCGCACTCAATGTTGCCAACGCCCTTGCGCCAGGCTCCCCGATGGTCACCTACGGCGCGATGAGCAAGCAGCCCGTGAAAATCCCCAATGGCCTCCTGATTTTCCAAGGCCTGAAATTCCAAGGGTTCTGGCTCAAACGCTGGCGCGAAAATGCCCCGTCGTCCGCTCTCCGCGAAACCTACGCCTCGCTCGCCGCCTTACTTAAATCCGGCCAGCTCCACACCCCCGTGCACAAGCTCTTTCCCCTCGCCAACGTCGTCGAAGCGGTCGCAGAGGCTGGACGCGATCAGCGCAACGGCAAAGTCCTCCTTGACCTCGCATCCGCGAACCGCCTGGCTTCGTAGAGGTTTTCTCATATGCTCTTCCGCCGTCTTGTCCTGAAAAGTTTCTCGAAATTCCGCCACGGCTCGCTCACGACCGTGCTGCCGGACGGCTCCCGCGAGATCTTCGGCGGCATCTACAGTGGCCTCCACGCAGAGATTCGCATCCTCGATGATCGGTTTTTCCGGCGCTGCGTCCTCTTCGGGGCCATCGGATTTGCCGAAAGTTATCTGGCCAGCGAGTGGGAAACCCCGGACCTCACACGCCTCATCGCCTGGTTTATCCTCAACTCCAGCGATGCGGACGCCCTCGAGACCCGCCACTCCAAGGGCACCGGCGTCTTTAATGTCCTGAACCTCGTCAACCGCGCGATCCACCGCCGCCGTCCCAACAGCCTCGACAAAAGCCGCGAAAATATCCGCGACCACTACGACCTCAGCAACGACTTCTTCCGCCTCTGGCTCGATCCGACAATGACCTACTCCAGCGGCTACTTCGACGCGCCCGAGACGTCGCTCGAGGCCGCCCAAGTCCGCAAATACGACCTCCTCTGCCGCAAACTCCATCTGACAGCCTCGGATGAGGTCCTGGAGATCGGCAGCGGCTGGGGCGGGTTTAGCATCCATGCCGCACGCCACTACGGATGCAAAATCACCACCGTCACGATCTCGGAGGAGCAATTCGCCGAGGCCTCGGCCCGAATCCGCAAGGCCGGCCTCGAGGACCACATCGAGATCCTGCTCTGCGACTACCGCACCCTTCGCGGACGCTTTGACAAGATCGTTTCCATCGAGATGCTCGAAGCCGTCGGCGACCGCTACGTGGACGCCTACTTCGCCAAGATCCACGAACTCCTCAAACCCCATGGCCTCCTCGCCCTCCAGGCCATCCTCTGCCCTGATCACCAATACCCGATCCTTCGCGACGGAGTGGACTTCATACAAAAACACATCTTCCCCGGCTCCCTCCTCATGTGTAACGCCCGGATCACCTCCGCCCTCAATGCCTCAGGCGAACTCAACCTCCTCGACTACGACGACATGGCTCCGCACTACGCCAAAACCCTCAAAATCTGGCGCGAAAATTTTGAGGCCAAGCTTTCCGAGGTCCGCGCACTCGGATTCGACGACACGTTCATCCGCAAGTGGCGCTACTACCTCTGCTACTGCGAAGCCGCTTTCGGCACCCGCCACATCACCGTCGCCCAGGCCATCTACTCCCGCCCCGACAACCTCGCCATCCCATCCCCGATCTACGACATCCTGTAAGCGATCTACGACCGGGGAAGAAGGGCGTCGAGGAGCTCGGCGAGATCGACGATGCCAATGGTCGATGAGGTATCGCTGAGGGCGTAGGGAAGGATGAGCCGCCCGTTGTGCACGAGGGCCCCGCAGGAATAGACCACGTTCGGAACATACCCCTCCCGCTGCTCGCCGGTCGGCTCGATGAGCGGGCTTTCCAGCGAACCCAGCACGCGGGAGGGATCCTCCAAGTCAAGGAGGATCGCCCCCATGCAGTAGCGCCGCATCGCTCCCACCCCGTGAGTAAGCAGAAGCCACCCCCGGTCGGTCTCGATCGGGGAGCCGCAATTCCCGATTTTTACAGCCTCCCAGGGTTGCCGCGGCACGGCGAGCAACTGCGGATCGTTCCAGAAATGAGGGTTGTCGGACGTCATTAGAAAAAGGTTCTCGTCGTCCTGACGCGAGATCATCGCGCACCGGCCACGGATGCGCCGGGGAAAGAGGGCCATCCCCTTGTTCTGAACAGCGTTGCCATTGAGCGTGCGGACCCGGAAATTCCTGAAGTCCGGCGTCTCAAGCAGCTGGGGCAGGATCGCGCGTCCGTTGTAGGCCGTGTAGGTCGCGTAGTAGCAGGACGATCCGTCGTCCTCGATAAAGCGGACAAAGCGCGCGTCTTCGATCCCGTTACTCTCGTTGGAGGAAACCGGAAAGATGACCCGCTGCGACAGCGCGACGGACGGCGGGAAATGCACCTCGTAGTTTGAGTGGGCGAGCCAGTTCATGCACTCCCGTGTGCGGTCCACCTCGCGGCGGCGGTCTTTTCCCTCCCCCGGATCCCCGCAGATCGAGCGCTCGAGTTCCTCGTGGGTGAAGTTTTCGCCGAGGGGTGCCATGATCCGCCGGGACCAGCGGTTGTTGAACCCCATCTCCTTGAGCTTTTGCAGGAACAGCGCCTTGCGGTAGGTGGGGTTCTCGACGATGTCCGGAGCGCTCACCAGAGGGGAGTGCGCATCGATGGTGATCGAGGCATTCGCCTGGATGGTGCCGGAACGGAAGGAGATCGACGAGATGTGCCCCTCGCCCGTGGAGCGCAAGCTGAGGACAAAACGGAGGGCTCCCTCTTGAAGTCCCTCCTGGTCCGGGTGGGCAACGATCGAGGGGTTGAACAGTGCCGCCGACTCCAGAGCGTATTCTCCGGAAAAAAGGGCCCCGATATAGAGCTCCCTCGCCGACGTGACGGGGTCGCCGCCAAGGTGCCCACGCACCAGCTGAAAATTCCGGCGCCAGGCGGATTCCATGTCGATGTGCCGACCGCCGAAATCCACCCGCAACGATTCCAAACGGGCCCCGATCTCCGCCTCGTCCGGAGACATCGCCCGGGAGATAATGCTGCCAACCCGGGTGGGATCCGACGAAACGAATGCCCTCACCAGCACGCGCTTGCTGTCGGGGTGGAACAGGATGCCTGTCGGCTGGACGGTGACGCTTTTCATGGCGTGGAGTTTTCGATCCGGCGGAGTTCCGCCCAGGACAGGTAGAAGGCCAGGCTGGATTCCGCCCCCTGGTTCTGGTTGAGGTGGTCCTGCAACATGGCGTCCCGGCATCCGCCAGTGGATTCATCGTAGAGGGGAAGCCCGAGATCGTTGCGCCCCAGAAACCAGTCGAAACACCGCCGGGCCGCCCTCTTCCAAAAGGTGTCCTGCGTCACCGAATAGGCCTCAAGGCACGCGGAGACCATGGCGTGCGCCTCGAGCGGCTGCTGGTCGAACCTCGCTTTGGTCCCGCCTTTCGGCCAGAACCCATGGCAGCCAATCGGGGAAAAATGCCCGTCCGGAGCGGTCTGGGCCTCCAGCAGCCAGCGGAGTGAACTGAGACCGATCTCGAGGGTTTCGCCCTGGGACGTCCAGTGTCCGCTCAGGATCAGCGCGTGCGGGATTTTTGCGTTGTCGTAGGTCGCGATCTGCTCATACCACAACCAGTCGGACGAGGAGTTTGCGCGGAACAGGCCAACGAGCTGGGCCGCCAGCGTGTCACGCATCTGGCTCACCAGGCGGTCGCCGGAGAGCGTCCGCAGGTATTCATGGATGGCGATGAGCGCGAACGCCCAAGCCCGGGGGGAACTGAAGCGGGCCACAGGGGGCAGGCCCCGCTGGAAGAGGAGGGCGCAGAGGCTGCGGTGGCCTTCGT
The DNA here is from genome assembly GCA_041741775.1 of Terrimicrobiaceae bacterium. Classification (GTDB taxonomy): domain Bacteria; phylum Verrucomicrobiota; class Verrucomicrobiia; order Chthoniobacterales; family Terrimicrobiaceae; genus QYQL01. Next base: position 19,177 of record JBGSJQ010000160.1, read on the forward strand.
TTTTCGAGCGCCCGAGCGCGGTGGCCACCGCCCAGAGCGCTCGCGCATGGCTGTCTTCCGATCCGTGAAGCTCAAGCCACCTCCGGGAGTAGCTCATGAAATTCCGGAACCGGCAGGTGTTGCCGTCAAACGCATACCAGAGGAATGCGAGGCTGCTGGAGGCGAGGCGATCCACCTCCGGAGTGGAAAGACCGATCTCCCGAAGCAGGATCGTGAGGATGAACGCCCGCGCGTTGTCGTCGGTGCAGTATCCCTCGTGGAAATTCGGCACATTGTAGATCGCGTGCTGAAAGATGCCGGAGTGGTCGCTCATCGTGAAGAGATGGTCGAGGTTGAGCTCCGGCATCGGCAGGTCGGTTGTCGCCGCAATCGACACGCCCCCCTGGCTCACGCTCTCACGAGCGCGGTCGAAGCTTTCCATGTAGCGGCGCGCCACGACCGGCCAGGTCATCTCCCGCCCCTGCTTCCAGGCGCGCTTGCGCATCGCCGTCATCCGCACCGGATCCGAAAGCATCGCGTTGACACCTCCGGCAATCGCCCCGGCATCGGCAAAAGGCACCAGAATCCCGCGCTCGCCCGCCAGCAACTCCTGGGCATACCAATACGGCGTCGAGATGATCGCCTTCCCTGCGCCAAAGGCATAGGCGAGCGTGCCAGAGGTGATCTGGGCCGCATTCTGGTAGGGGGTCAGGTAGATGTCGGCCGCCCCGATGAATTCCTTCAGCTCCGGGAGTTCCACAAAACGGTTGTGGAAAATGACCTTGTCCGAGACCCCGAGCCGTTCTGCCTGGCTCTCCAGGCTGTTCCGGTATTTTTCCCCCTCGGCCGCGATGAGGTTCGGGTGCGTCGCCCCCAGCACGATATAGACAACATCGGGATGGTGCTCGAGGATGCCCGGCATCGCCTCGATCACATGCTCAATACCCTTGTTCGGCGACAGCAGACCGAAGGTCAGCATGACGGTCTTTCCCTCCACGCCAAACTCATCCTTAAAAAAGTTGGAATCCATGAACGGCATGTCGATGACGCCGTGCGGGATGAGATCGATCTTCTCCTCAGAAATGCCGTAAACCGTCTTCAGGAGATCCCGTCCCCGCTCGGCCATCACGATGAACCGGCGCGAGAACCGATCGAGCCCCTCCATGACAGCCCGCTGGTCCGGGTGAGGCTCCGCGAGGACTGTGTGCAGGGTCGTCACCACGGGCATCCGCACCTCGCTCAGCAATTCAAGAAGGTGGCTTCCGGCCGGCCCCCCGTAGATCCCGAACTCGTGCTGCACCGAGACCACCTCCACATTGTTGATGTTGAGAAATTCCGCCGCGCGCCGGTAGGAGTCGATCTCCTGCTCCTCAATCTCAAAACGGACCCGCCCCGGGTAGGCGTAGCCCTCGGGCCGGTCGTTCACCGAGCCGACGATGACTTTGGCTTTCGGAAATTCTGTAGCGATCGCGCCCGAGATATCGGCGGTGAACGTGGCAATCCCGCAGCGTCGCGGAATGTGATCTCCAACGAAGGCGAGGTGCGAGGTGCGTGGGGAGCTTTTCATGGGCGTTGCGGTGGGATCGCGCGCCTCCGGGTGGCAGCGATCCCCGCCTCCCATCAGGAAGCCGGACCCTGCACGAATCACGTCGAGTATCGCCCCGTCTCAAGGGAAGTCAATGCCCCTCCGGAAGGGCCATCAATCATCGCCCCGCCGCGCCCCGCGTTTTTCCAAGATCCCTGCTTTACAAGATGGAGGGGAAAAGTAGTCTGGCAGGTCTCCTATGTTCATCGTTCTGCCTGTTCTCGTTACTCTGCATGTGATCGTTTGCCTGCTGATGGTCTTCGTCGTCCTCATGCAGCGCCCGCGCAGCGAAGGGCTTGGCGCGGCGTTCGGCGGCGGGGTGACGGATAACATCTTCGGCGCACAGACCACAAACGTGCTGGCTAAGTTTACCACCTGGCTGGCCCTCGCCTTTTTCGCCATCACCCTCCTGCTCTCCGTTATTACCGCCAAATCCAGCGCGGGCAACACGGCCATCCAAAAAGAGCTTCTCAGCGCACCGGTTCCCGCCGCCTCGCCACAGGCCGCAGCTTCGCCAGCCGCTTCCCCGG
>JBGSJQ010000161.1:0-20151 GCA_041741775.1 Terrimicrobiaceae bacterium
GGCAGCTCGCTGAAGAGGTCGCGGATCGGCCCCATGGCCCCGGTGTAGGTCGCCGGATTGGAACGCGGGGTGCGCCCGACCGGGCTCTGATCGATCACGACGACTTTGTCAAACTGCTCGACCCCGGAGATGCTGCGGTGGAGCCCGGGCTGGGATTTCGCGCGATGGAGGTCCCGCTCCAGGACGGGGCGAAGGATGTCGTTCACGAGTGTCGATTTGCCGCTGCCCGAAACTCCCGTCACGCACGTGAGGCAACCGACGGGAAACGAGGCGGTGATGTCTTGAAGGTTGTTCTCCCGGGCACCTTGCACGCGCAGCCAGCCGTCGCCGATGTCCCCGGGTTTTCCCCCGGTTTCGCGCGGGGCGACGCGGGACTTTGGAACCGGGATCCGGATCGAGCCTTTGAGGTATTGCGCGGTGAGGGACTCCTCGTTTTGGAGGACATCGGCCAGGGTTCCCTCGGCCACGAGTCGGCCACCGCGGGGGCCTGCTCCCGGACCCAGGTCGAGGATGTGGTCGGCAGCGCGGATGGTGTCCTCGTCGTGCTCGACGACGATCACGGAATTCCCGAGATCACGCAGATTTCGCAGGGTTTGGATGAGGCGGTCGTTGTCGCGCTGGTGCAGGCCGATGCTAGGCTCGTCGAGCACATACATGACGCCCGAGAGGCCCGAGCCGATCTGGGTGGCGAGGCGGATCCGCTGGGCTTCGCCGCCCGAGAGTGTTCCGCTTTCCCGGTTGAGCTGGAGGTATCCCAGGCCGACCTCGACGAGAAACTGGAGGCGTTGCCGGATTTCGCGCAGGACGTCCTTCACAATTTCTGCGGATGCGGGAGAGAGCGCGAGCGAGGCCATGATTTCCGAGGCCTGTGAGATGGGAAGAGCGCAAAGGGATTGGATCCCGTATTCGCGGCCGACCTTGTCTGCAAGGGTGACGGCAAGGATTTCTGGCCGAAGGCGGGCTCCCCGGCAGGTCCGGCAACCCCTCCGGTTCTGAAAGGCCCGCAGGCGCTTTTTGGAGAACTCGCTCTGGCTGGTTTCGTAGAGGCGCTCGACCTGCGCCACAAGGCCCTCAAAAGGCTTTGTCACCGTCCGCCCGGAGCCGGTGCGGACGGTGATCCCCCGGTCGCGCGAGCCAAACAGCACAAGCTCATGAAATGGCTCCGGCAGATCGCCCCATGGCTTGTTCGTTGGAGTGGAAGCATCCGAGGCGAGCGCCTCCAGGAGGGCCGCGTAGTAGGATTTCATGCGCTTTGTTGCGGACTTCCATGGCCGGATTGCGCCTTGTGCCAGGGTTTTCGAGGGGTCCACCATGAGGCCCGGGTCGAAATAGAGTTCCGTGCCGATGCCGTGGCAGGCCGGGCAGGCCCCCAGGTGGCTGTTAAAAGAAAAGTGCTTCGGAGTGAGCCTCGGCATCGTGAAGCCGGTCTCAGGATTGCAGAAGTCCGTCGAAAAATTTTCTTCGATCCAGCCGGTTGCGGCGGGTTCGAAGCGGGAGGTGGAGATCTGGCCTCCGCCCCAGCGAAGGGCGGTTTCGATCGAGTCGGCAAGCCGCTGCCCGAGGGCGTCGCGGATGACGAGGCGGTCAACGACGGCCTCGATCGTGTGGCGTTTGGATTTGTCGAGCTTGATGGCATCGGGCTTCGTGAGCTCGGAGATTGCGCCATCGACGCGGAGGCGCACGAAGCCTTCGCGGCGGGCCTTTTCTATGACATCGCGAAATTCGCCTGTCTGCCCGCTGATCAGGGGAGCGAGGAGCAGGAATTTCGTTCCCTCCGGCCAGCAGAGGATGGCATCGGCAATTTCTTGCGGGGTCTGGCGGGAGACGACATGTCCGGTCGAGGGATCGTGCGGGACACCCGCTGCGGAAAACAGGAGGCGAAGGTAGTCGTAGATCTCGGTGGTGGTGGCGATCGTTGATCGAGGATTGGCTCCGGAGGATCTTTGCTCAATCGCGATGGCCGGCGAGAGGCCCTCGATGTAGTCCACATCCGGCTTCTGCATCTGATCGAGAAACTGCCTGGCATAGGCGGAGAGGCTCTCGACGTATTTTCGCTGGCCTTCCGCAAACAGGGTGTCGAAGGCGAGGGAAGATTTTCCTGAACCGCTCAGCCCCGTGACGACGACCAGCTTGTGGCGGGGGATCGAGACATCCAGGTTTTTGAGATTGTGCTGACGGGCTCCCTTGATCCTGATGATGCGCTGTTTGTCTGGAGGCATGCGGGAATCCGGATCGGGAGAACGATCCGCCCTACTTCGGCAGGCGGAGGATGCTTTGTGCGGTTTGGGTGGGGGAGGTGAATTTCCCGCCGGCCACGAAGCCGCCGGCTGAGGTGGAAGCCAGCGCTGCCACCGAGCCATCGAGCATCGGTAGAGAGCCGTTTCCTTGAGTCACCGTGCCATCCGGGAGGAGCTTGGCAATCCCGCGCCGGGGCTGTCCGTAAAATGTGTCAAAATTCCCCCCCACGATGATGCTGCCATCCGGCAGTCTGGCGAGAGCGGAAATCGATCCATTCGTGGCGATGCCACCCTCCTGTGCGCCGAACGAGGCATCGGCTTTGCCATCCGGGCCGAATTTTACCAGGTCGGATCGGACAAGGTTTCCTGCGTTGGTGAAGTCGCCTCCCGCCAGGACGGATCCGTCCGGAAGCAGGAGCAGCGCGGCGACCGGGCCGTTGGGTCCCTCCACAGCCTGGGCAATGAAACCCTCATCCAGAGAGCCGTCGGCATTCAGCCGCGCCAGATTCTGTCTCGGTACGCCATTGACTGCCGTGAAGGTCCCACCCAGCACCACTTTGCCGTCCGGCTGGATGACGAGGGCAAGAACAGAACCATTAACTCCCTCGCCCGAACCGAATGAATCAACGCTTTGGGCCAGTGAGGAAATAGTGAGGGTTGTGAGAAGCGCAGGGAGAAGTAGGATTTTCATGCCGTTCTCACTCCACCCCTGACCCGAGGAAAAATCAAGTTAGAGTTCGAAGCGATCCTGAAAAACCCGGGATCGTTCAGGGCTGAACTCCGCCGAAGACCCATCGAGCAGCCCGGCGACGAAGAGTCCGGTGGGGGATGTCGTGTAGTGGGTGACTTTGTTCAGGTTGAGGATCGTCTCGGAATTGACCCGGAAAAAGTGCTCGCGGTCCAGTCCGGCTTCCATGTCGGAGAGGTTGTGGGGAACGACGACGCTATGGTTGCCGAAGAAGATCCTTGTGGATCCCCCCTCGTCGGTGAGGTGGGAAAAATCGAGTACGTGGACCATGTGGATGCCATTCCTGTCGCGCAGGAGGACCCGGCTCTCAGAGCCTTGGACGTAGTCACTTGCCGGGGCTTCGGTGGTGGGAGGCGCATCGGCAATGGCCTTGATGTCCATGTATGCCCTGCGCAGGCGCTGCTGATCCACCGGTTTCAGCAGGCAGCCGATCACCCCGCGCCCGAAGGCGTCAAGGGCGCTCATTGCATGGGCGGTGACCAGCACAATCGGAGGCAGGGGCTTTGTCAGGCGATCCAGCATTTGGATTCCACTCATGCCCGGCAGTTCAATATCCAGAAAAACCCCATCAAAGCGGCGGCTTTCGTCGCTTTTTCTGCTGCCAAGGAGGTCAAGCGCCTCCATGGCGGTCTGGACACCAACAATTTCGAGAGAGGGATCGATTTCCAGCAGAGAGTCACGGAGGTCTTCCAAGGCGACAGCTTCATCTTCTACAACGAGGACGGTTTTCATAGGCGAAGGAACGCAACTACTATGCAACAAAATCTCCGGCGTGCACGCAAATAATCAGGATAACGCTGATGGCGGTGTCGAATGGCCAATCCGCTGTGTGGTCCGGTGCTCTTTTTGAGTGATTGGGAGGTAAAGCGGATCGATGGGGAGAAGGGCAATCGCTTCGACCTTTGGCCCGGGAATTTGATGCAGTTCAAAGCTGCCGCGACCGTCGGTGGCAAGCAGGATGCGCTCACGCACGTTTTGAAGGCCCTGTCCGCCATAAACCGAATATTCTTTTGACGGTTCGCGGAGTTCCCCGTCATTGATGACAAACACCAGCAGGGAGTGGGCATCCGGTGAGCGGGCGACTTGCACATTGATCGCGCCGCCCTTTTCGAGCTTCGATATCCCGTGCTTGACGGCATTTTCGACCAGGGTGAGAACAAGCATGCCGGGGATTCTTTGGGAGAGAAGCTCCGAAGCGCAGCCAATGTGGTAGCGGATTCGCTCACCGAACCGGATCGCCTCGACATCGAGGTAATCCCGTACAATCTCCAACTCTTTCTCCACGGATTGCAATTTGGCATCTCTTCCGGCCAGGACCTCGCGGAGCAGGCCTCCCAGAGAGGTGATCATGGATTTTGCCTTCGTGTCCTGGCGGCCGATCATCGCCCGGATGCTATTGAGAGCATTGAAGAGGAAGTGCGGGTTGATCTGGCTGCGCAGCGTGCGGAGTTGGGCCTCGGTCTCAATGGCAGAGATGCGGCTTTTTACAGCTTCGATCTCCTGTGTGGTGTCGCGCATCACTCCAGCGACGGTGGCGACGCGGTCATCCGAGGTCCGGCGCAGTGGCTGCGCATCAATCTGCACGGGGATCCATCGGTCGTTCGCATCACGCATCCGGCAATTTTGGCTCCAATGGGGGATTTGAGACTCGGTCAGTTGACGGAAATTTTCCTGAAATTCGGGAAGGTCGTCGGGGTGGACCATGGAGGAGACCGCCTCGTCGGTAAAGATGCGGGAGGGCCCCATGCCGAATTTCTCGCGCCAGGCGGGGGTGTGACAGCACCAGCCCGAGGGGCTCCAGTCCCACACGCAGAGGCCTGCCGAAGACATCGCGAGCGCAAATTTCACCTGCAGGGCGGTGAGTTCATCATGGAAGGCGGCCGCCAGCAGGCATCCCAGGCTGGCGGCAAAAGCGAAAAGGTGGACGACGGGCTGCAGCTCTTCTCCGGACATGAGGATTCGCACGTCCCGAAGCCGATGGGGGTCCATCGCCGCGAAGGCTGGAACCAGAAAGATGAGCAGGGCTTGGAAGAGAACGGTGGGTCTCAAGCCGAAGCGCAGAGCGACGAGCAGCGAGAGCAGCATTGTTGTGCCGATGGCGAAGAGGCGGATTCGCAAGCCGATCTCTGTCGAGTGCACCAGTATGGCCAGAAGCGCGGCGAGAATGGCAATGTAGGCAAGCAACTCATAGCGCTGCCACTTGGTCGGCGGGCGGAAGTCCTGCCTCCGGAGGAGGAAAAGGAAGAGTGGGCAGAAGATCAGGATGCCGAAGGCGTTCGCCTGCGCGAACCCGGTGAATCCGGCCAGCATCTGGGAAACGGAAAGCCGTCCGCTGATGCTGGAGAGGGCCGCTCCGTAGAAGCCACCGGCGATTGGGCCCGGAAGGCAGCCAAGAATGACAAATTGACAGAAATCACGCAGGCCGGAGAACTCGAGATCAATATTTGCGGCCTTGGTCATTGCCAGCCAACTGATGATCAGAACGAGAATATACCCGATGGGGCCGGCATAGAGGAACAGGAGGGGTTCACCGTTGAGGAAGTTGCTTGCCAGTGCGCCAAGATACACCGCCGGAATCGCCCGCTCCAGGCCAAAAATAAGGGCCAGCGCCAGAGCAAGTCCGGTCGCCGGCCAAATCGGGCTCAGGATCCCCCCGGACGACTTCATGAACCACTCGCCGGCTTGGGAGAACAGAAAGATGGCGAACGTCATCCAGCCAAGCTGAAAGACGAAGTGCGGGAGCCCCATCGCTTCCTTCGGGCGCGAGGAGCTGAAAAAGCCGGAGGGAGAGGCATCCATTTCTCTTAAGATATAGGCCATTCCGACGTCCATTGCACAGAAAAAGCGCGAAGGTGGACGGGGTGATTGATGCAAGGGCGAGGTTTCATCGCACCCGATGGATTGGTCCACCCTGCAGGGCATGCCCGGAATCCTCCGAAGAGGAATCAGTCGAGCAGGTAGCCTTCCTCTCCGTGATCGGTGGTGTCCAGGCCCTGGCTTTCGGCTTCGCGAGTCGGGCGGAGACCGATGGTGAATTTGATGGCAAATCCGATGATCGTGGTGGCCACCACGGCCAGCGCGATCGTCAGGGCCGCCGCCTTGATCTGGTTCAACAGCAGGCCGCTTTGAATATCCTGAAGGACGGGATTGACCGCGGGATCCGCAAACACGCCGGTGAGGATGGCCCCGAGGGTTCCTCCGACCCCGTGAACGCCGAATGTGTCCAGAGCGTCATCGTAGCCGAAGAGCTTTTTCATATAGACGACAGCGAAAAATGGGATGATGCCGGCCAGCACGGCCATGATCATTGCGCTGGTGGGTGAAACGAAGCCAGCCGCGGGAGTGATCACCACGAGTCCGGCGACGATACCAGAGCAGAAGCCGAGGACGCTGGGCTTACCCTTAAAAATCCACTCGGTCACGCCCCAGACGAACCCGGCTGTCGCGGCGCACAGGAACGTGGTCGCAAAGGCGTTTGCCGCGATGGAGTCGGCCGCCAGCGCGGATCCGGCGTTGAAGCCGAACCAGCCTACGAAGAGCATTCCTGTGCCCACCATACAGAGGACCATCGAGTGCGGAGGCATCGGCTCTTTTCCGAAGCCCAGGCGCGGCCCGAGGATCAGGCAGAGCACCAGCGCCGACCAGCCCGAGCTCATGTGGACGACCGTGCCGCCTGCAAAGTCGATCGCCTTGATTCCGGCATTCGGATTCAGGGGCCCGCACATGAAGCCGGCCGCCGACCACACCATGTGGGCGAGCGGAAAATAGACCACAAACATCCAGACGGCTGTAAAGACGAGGATGGCGGAGAATTTCATGCGCTCCGCCGTGGCCCCAAAGATCAGGGCCGGGGTGATGATGGCGAAGGTGAGCTGGAACATCGCCCAGATGTAATCCGAGACCCAGTAGGAACCGGCTCCTGTGGAACCCGGGGAAAGCCCGGCAAACATCGCGTTCGAGAGGTTGCCGATGAACGGGTTGTCCCCGGCGAAGGACAGGCTGTATCCCACCGCCCACCAGAGGATCGTCACCAGTCCGGCGATCCCAAGGCACATGGCCAGGATGGACAGGACGTTTTTCGCCCGCACCAACCCGCCGTAAAACAGGGCCAAGCCAGGCAGCGTCATGAAGAGCACGAGTGCCGTGCTCACCATCATCCAGGCGTTGTGCCCGGGGCCGGGGCCGGCAATCTTTGAGGTTACGCCTTCCGTGCGGGCCGAGTTGTTGACGTAGGCTTCGAGGTCCGCAAGCCGCTGCTCAACCGTCGGCTCGGTCGGGACGGCTTCCACCGCTACCACCGTCTCGGTCACAACAACCTCCGGGGCGTCCTGCGCAAGCACGCAGGGAGTCAAAAACGGGACAGCCGCCAGAGCCAGCAGGGGGAGCAGAAATTTTTTCATCGGGAGAGGAATACGTGATTTCCGGTAGAAATAGCAAGGGCGGCGGGGGCTCTCCCTCCCCCACCGCCCTGCTTTTTCCCCTTTTTACCCTTGGACTTGTTTAGACCGCCTTTTCGCCGGTCTCGTCGGTGCGGATCCTGATGGCTTCATCCACCGGGGAGACGAAGACTTTGCCGTCTCCGATCTTTCCGGTTTTTGCCGCCTTCACGATCGCTGCCAGTGCGCTCTCCAGTGCGGAGTCCGCCAGCACGACTTCGATCTTGATCTTCGGAAGGAAGTCCACCGTGTATTCACTGCCGCGGTAGATTTCCGTGTGGCCCTTCTGCCTTCCGAACCCTTTGACTTCGCTCACCGTCATACCCTCGATCCCGAGGTCGGCCAGCGCGTCTTTGACTTCTTCCAGCTTGAACGGCTTGATGATTGCTTCGACTTTTTTCATTTTCGTAATGGATTGATATTGAGTTGTGACGGATTAGGACAGGCGCTCAGCATCGGACTGGAAGTCCGGATAGGCCTCCTGGCCATGTTCGCCGAGATCGAGTCCGCCGTGCTCTTCCTCTTCGGTCACACGCAGTCCCATGATCGCTTTGATGATCAGGAAAAGCACGAAGGCAAAGATGAAGGTAAACACGCCGTAAGCCACCACGCCAATTGCTTGGCTGATGAACTGGCCCATGCCGGCTTTGGCTCCAAGCAGACCGACTGCGAGGGTGCCCCAGATTCCGCACACGAGGTGAACGGAAAGAGCTCCAACCGGGTCGTCCACCCGGATTTTGTCAAACATGATGACAGCAAGAACCACGAGCACGCCGGCAACGAGGCCGATGATGAGCGAGGAGTTCATGTCCATCTGGTCCGCTCCAGCCGTGATGCCCACGAGGCCAGCGAGGATGCCGTTGAGGGTCATCGAAAGATCCGGCTTCTTGAGGATGATCCAGGAGATCACCATGGCTCCAACCGCCCCGGCGGAAGCCGCGAGGCAGGTCGTGACCAAGGTCAGCGACACGAGGCCGGGGTCAGCCGACAGCACGGAGCCGCCGTTGAATCCGAACCAACCGAGCCAGAGAAGGAACACGCCGATGGTGGCCAGAGGCATGCTGTGACCAAGGATCGGCTTGATTTTGCCATCGGGAAAAAACTTCCCAAGGCGTGGGCCAAGGATCAGTACACCTGCGAGAGCTCCCCATCCGCCCACCGAGTGAACCAACGTCGACCCGGCGAAGTCGTAAAAGGGAATCTCCATGCGGTTGAGCCAGCCGCCGCCCCATTTCCAGGAGCCAGCAAGCGGGTAGGCAATGGCCACAAAGATGGCCGAGAAGATCAGGAACGAGCCTAATTTCACACGCTCGGCAACAGCGCCGGACACAATGGTTGCAGCCGTGGCGGCAAACATCGCTTGGAACAGAAAGTCTGTCCAATACGTGTAGCCCGCGTTGTAGGCGGAAGTGACGCCGGCCGCATCAGTCGTGACGCCAAATCCGGCAAACTTAAACCAGAACTGCGAATCCCCATCTGCAAACCCCGGATACATCAGGTTGAACCCAATGAAGGCATACGTAATGATGCCGATGCATGGAATAAGCGAGTTCTTGAACAGGATGTTGACCGTGTTTTTGGCTCGGCACAGACCGGATTCCACACAGGCGAATCCGAGGTGCATGATGAACACCAAGGCCGCCGCGATCATCATCCACAGGTTGTTTGTGGTGAAGAGCTCAACGGAAGGGCCTTCATCCGCCGCAGCTTCCTCGACGGGAGCCGCTGCTTCGGTAGCCACAACGGTGGTTGTGGTCGTTTGCTCAACGACGGTTGTTGCAGGGGCATCTTGCGCGAATGCCACGGGGACACACGATCCGGCTGCAAGAAGCGCAGCAGCCAGGGTCGCCAGTATCGGTTTTGTTCTCAACATGGGTTTGTTTTTTATTTGTTTAATGAGCCATAGGGCTCGCAATCAGGTAAGCAATCCCCGTGCCAAGTTCTCCGCGGATTGAGCCTGGTTTCCCATCGATGAACAGAGAATAAGCGGGAGGTCCGGGCTCCGTTCGGAAAAATGGGCGAAATCGGACACCTCACTGCGGGGTGGCGAATTTTTTACAGTTGCCCTTGGCAGCGTTAGCGTCCGCCCTTGGGAGGCATGAGTGCGCTGAACCCGACTTGGGTGATCCCTGCTTCGCGGCAATAGTCGAGGACTTTGAGCACGCGTTCGTAGGGGACGGTCTTGTCCGCTCGGACGACAGCGATCTGCGCCGGTTGGAGTTTGACCAACTTGTCCAGCATGGCGATGAGTTCGTCATCCGGGATTTCCCGCTGGTTGATTGTCATGAGCCCTGCGGCGCTGACGTTGATGATCACGGGGGCGGGCGATGGATTGCGCGGGGCGGAGGAACTGGATGTCGGGAGGTTGATGCCCACATCGGACTCGACCCGGGCCGTGGACCAGGCCACCAGCATAAAGATCACCAGCACCATCAGGATGTCCACAAACGAGGTGACATTAAATGTCAGGGGGCTTGCCCCGATGGGTGAGGACTGGAATTTCATGAGAAAGTGGTGGGCAGTGAGGGGATCGAACCCCCGACCAATAGTGTGTAAAACTACCGCTCTACCGCTGAGCTAACTGCCCAAAGTGTTGCTTTATAGGAGATTGTGACAATTTTCCGACGCTCGTAGAAACCGCTGCAACCCGTTTTTGTAAACCGTAGCCTGTGGACAGAGAGAAACCGCAGGACACGAAAGGAAAATATGAGTTCACAAGTTGCATTTGAAAAAGTCGGGGAATGCCTTTACCGCAATCCCTCATCCGGCACTTATTATGCCATCACAAAGGTTCGTGGCAAGCAGATCAAGAAGAGCCTCCAGACTGCCGACCTCCAGGAAGCGCGACGGAAACTGAAGGATCACCCGAGCATCGTAACCCGCATCGATCACAAGGCCGCAAAAAAGACCCTCGCCCATTACGCCGGGGTCATGCTTGGAGGCGCAGAAGGTAAAGCGGACACGTTTTCAAAAAACAAGGCGAGGGTTGTTGACCTCATCAAAACGAAATGGCCGGGTGGGGCAGCTGTCCCGATTGCGGAGGTGAAGGCGTCCGACGTCCGGCTGTTCATGCAGCCGGTGGGAGCCGGATACGGCTGGAGCTACTACAACTTCATTCTCGGGTTGGTGAAGAATTGCTTCATCATGGCCCTTGATGAACAAGGCCATCCTTGAAATCCCCGGCGAGCGGGACCGGAAAGACACCTGCTGGGCGCGGATGAAGGTCAAGAAGCCTGTCCGCCTCACCCCGTCCATGGAACAATTCCGCGCAACCGTGGAGGGGGCAAAATGAAGGCGACAAGGAAAAGTAATAGCGGAGCACCCAAGAAGGCGCAGGCCCGTGGCGAGGCGATTAGAGCACCCAAAATGCCGCGGGAGGACATCCAGTGCGTGCTCGTGCGGTCGGCAAAAAGATCCTGCTGCGCTTCCTTGATCCGGTTTTGATTCGGCTTCGCCTCACCCCTTCGGGGCTGTCTTTCAGGCAGTCTATCTCCCTGCGGTCGGTTCCATCTCTCCGCGTGCGCAGTAAAACTTCTCGTAAAGACAACCCGCCTCAAACCGGCGTCCCTGCTCCGCGCTCCGGTTGGTGACGATGAAGCGCGGGTTCTGGCCCTTGAAATTCAAAAACTTCCTGCCTACACTCTGCCATAGCGATATTGGGTTTGGTTGGTTGCTGAACACTCTCAACCATAACGGCTTACACCGCAAATGTCGCTATTTTTTGCTCTTTTGTGAGATATTCGGGTTAGCGGGTCACTCTTGTATGACGACGCCAGCGCCGGCTCGAACACTAGGACCGCGAAACACTGGGACAGCAGACATGACCAAACAATGAAACAGCCAAACTTCATCATCATCTACGCCGACGACCTGGGCTTCGGAGACCTCGGCTGTTACGGAGCTTTGGGGATTTCCACGCCGCATCTCGATCAGATGGCAGCCGAAGGCCTGCGGTTCACCAACAGCTACGCGACTGCCGCGACCTGCACACCCTCCCGTTACAGCCTGCTGACGGGCGCCTATCCCTGGCGGAATCCGAAAGCCCACATTTTACAAGGTGACGCCCCCATGCTCATCGGAACCGATCAACGCACCTTGCCCGGCACCTTGTCCGCTGCAGGATATGCCACGGCGGTGATCGGCAAATGGCACATCGGTCTGGGTGACGGCAAGGTTAATTGGAACGGCAAAATCAAGCCTTGCCCGCTCGATGTCGGCTTTGGACAATCCTTCATCATGGCCGCCACCAATGACCGGGTGCCGTGCGTCTATGTGGACGGCCGGGAAATTTATAACCTCGATCCCAAAGACCCGCTCGAAGTGGTTTACGGCGGCGAAAATCCGTTCCCCGAGGTGCCAACAGGCCGGACCCATCCGGAACTGCTCAAGATGAAGCACAGCGACGAGCAGCACTTCGATACGATCGTCAACGGCATCGGGCGCATCGGGTTCAGCCGCGGCGGCAAGGCTGCCCAATGGAACGATGAAACCATGGCAGACGTCTTTCTGACCCGTGACAAGGACTTCATTTCAGAAAATAAAGACAAGCCCTTCTTTCTCTACTACGCCTTGCATCAGCCCCACGTGCCCCGCATCCCGGGTCCGCGCTTTGCCGGTTCGACAGGCAAAGGCCCACGCGGAGACGTCATCGCCGAACTCGACTGGTGCGTCGGTGAAATCCTCGCGCACCTCAAGGCGCTCGGACTGGATGACGACACCATCGTCGTTTTTTCCAGCGACAACGGACCGGTGCTCGACGACGGCTACGAGGACGATGCCAGGGAAAAGTGTGGTGACCATAAGCCGGCCGGACCGTTACGCGGCGGAAAATACAGCATGTTTGATGGCGGTTCCCGTGTGCCAATGATTCTCCGTGCTCCGGGCCATGTCGCGCCCGGCGAAACCTCTGCCCTCTTCAGCCACGCGGATTTCCTTTCAAGCTTCGCTCATCTGGCAGGAATCGAGCTCCCGGACGGAGAGTCCGCCGACAGCGAGGACATGAGTGCCGTATTGCTGGGGCTTGATCCCGTCGGGCGCGACCATCTCGTGACCGAAGGGCTCGGAGCCAAGACCGTCGTGCGCCAAGGATCCTGGGTTTTCATTCCCCCGCACGAAGGCGCGGTCCTGTTCGCCGACAAGGGCATCGAAACCGGTAATTCTCTTGAACCGCAGCTTTACGATTTGAATGTCGACATCGGGCAGCGCACCAACCTCGCAGAAACGCACCCCGACAAGGTCAAATCCCTCAACCGTCTTCTTGATGGAATCCATGGTGAGACTCACGCCAGAGCCGCAAAGTAGCCCGAAGGCAAGCTCATAGCCCCGTGGTATGTGCGGGCGCTCTCGCCCGTGTTCCGCGAACTGGCCGTCGAATATCTCCCGCCGATGCTCCGCGCGAGGCTCCAGATTCAGCAGGGCTCACTGGCTGGTGCGCTTTGGCCGGCACTCGACAGATTTCTTCCGGTCCTCCGACGAATGGGGCCGGATTCTCTTCGGCATGCTCCCCAGTATTTGATCGCGAGAAACCGGCTTCGCAGCCAAGCCCCCGCGGGCTTTCTTTTGAAATCAGCCACATGAGGGCACCTCTATGCTTTGGCTATTTTGATAAACAGAGATTGGCGGCGTGGAAGGCGAGCGCCTCGCGGATGTGGAGGTCCCAGTAGTCCCAGTCGTGTCCGCCATCAAATTCGTGGTAGGTATGGGGAATCCGGCTTTTGGTGAGGGCGGCGTGCATGGCCCGGTTGTCTTCCAGCAGGAAGTCTCCTGTGCCGCAGTCCATTTGGATGGCAGGGAGGTTTCCTGCTTTCCTCGCGCGGCGGGCGTGGGTAAGGACGTCGTGCTTTCCGCGCATGGGCAGGCCACCGAAGTTCCGATCCGCCTCGTCGCGGCGCATTTTCTCGTGGGCTGGCCCGCCGGTTTTTGCCAGGTCGTAGTAGTTGCTGGCCCGCCAGACTGCGGCCGAGTGCGTATGGATGGAGCAAAAGCGGTCGCTGTATCCCAGGCCGATCCGGAGTGCGCCATATCCTCCCATCGAGAGGCCGCCGATGCCGCGCGAGTTGCGCTCGGGGAGCACGCGGAAGTGGCGTTCGACCATGGTTGGAAGTTCCAGCCCGATGTGCTGCGAATAGGCTGGGCCGTTCTCGTTGTCCGAATAGTATCCCCGGTAGCCATCGGGCATCACGATCAGGAACGGCAGTGCCCGTGCATATTGCTCAAGACGTGTGTTGCGGAGCCACGACGTGCTGTCGTCGGATGCCCCGTGCAGAAGGTAGAGCGCCGCGAATGGCGGTTCGCCGACATCCGGCAGCAAAATCTGCGTGGTGGTGGCTTTGGCGAGGATCGGGCTGTGCCAGTGGAGTGTCGTTAGGGCCATATCTGTTTGTCAGTGGAAAATCTGAAAATGTTAATTTCTCCTTCGCCGACCTGCTGGTGTCCCTTCCCTTATTCGGCCGTCACGTTGCAGGAGGCCGCGGCGGTTCGTGCGTAGAACCGGCTGTCATACATGGGTGAGATTTGCGCGGCAGGCCAGGCGAAGGTGCCTGCGGCGGTGGCGCGGGCGAGGACGGAGTAGGTGAGGAGTCCGGCGGGGGTTTCGTCGAAGAAGAGATCGGTCTGGCTGTCGCGCATTTCGGAATGCGACAGGGAAGCGGTCTGCACGCCATCCTCCACAGGCACCTGGTAGAATTTTCCGAAGAGGTCGAGGTTGGGGTTGAGGACTTCGAGTCCGGCGGGGAGGGGATCTTCGAGGGCCAGGAAGCTTTGCGGTTGGGAGGACTGGAAGCGATAGGTGATGAGAAGTTCGTCGCCGAGGCGGAAGGGGGCTTCGGGGGTTCCGGTGCGTGAGGGGTCGGTGAGGTTTTTTACGAGGCGGTCCAGGCGGAGGCCGTTTTGGACGGGCTGGTTTTCGGATTCCGGGAGGGCGCGGCGCGCGGCGAGGACGAACGTTCCTTTTTGGCCGAGGCCGGAAATGTTGAGCGACGGGGCCTCGCGGAGGAGGCGGTCCGTCCAAGCGGCGGCGGATTTGTTCGGCGAGGAGGCGTCCGGCGCAGGCAGAAGGGATTTTTTTCCCGACTTTGCGAGCGGGGAGGCGGGTTCGGATTTCATGAGCGCCTTGAATGTGAGGAGGAGCCAGAGGTTTTCCTGTGTTGAGAGGGAGGTGGAGGAGGCGAGGAGTTCGTCGAGGCGGGTGCGGATGGCGGGAGCGGAGGAACCGGGATCGACGGCGAGGCGGGCGAGCATGGCGAAGGCGGCGGCGCGGGTCGGCGAGGAGAATGTGGCGGGGTCGAACGATTGGTCTGCTGGTTTAACGGGAAGCTCGCTGACGAGCTGTTTTGCTTTCGCTGGGTTCGTATCGGCCTCGTGCAGGGCGAGCGCGAGGAGGGCTTTGCCTTCGTTCGTGAGGCGGTCGCGCTCGAGGAAGAGTTCGTCGAGGGCCGGGCGGACTTCGTCCGCATCACCGGTCGAGGCGGCCACAAAGAGGGCGAAGGCGCGGAGGGTGGGGGACGTGGGGATCGTGCGGGCGATGATCGCTTCCAGGGCCCCCGAGAGTTCGTTTGAGAGGCGTTCGGGCACGGCGAACCCTTGCGCCTCAGCGAGCGAGATGGCGAAGGCGGACTGGATGGTGACAAACGCGCTGCCGGTTGTTCCCATTGGCCAGTAAGGGAGTTGCCCGTCAGGAAGGAGCGAGGCCTCCATGACCTTCAGGGACTCCTCGATGGTGTGGCGGTAGTTGGCATCCCTCGTTGCGTTCGTGGGGATCCATTGCAGAAGATCCGCAAGAGCGGTGAAGGCGAGGATGCGGGACGACTGCTGCTCGAGGCAGCCGTGCGGGTAATCGAGAATCGACGGGATCCCCAGCAATTTGGGAAGCCATGGCGAAGTCGAGAGCGTCGTATCGAACGTTCCCATCGATCCCGTCCAGGCCGCCGGGAAAAAATCTTGCGGCGCGAACGTTCCTCCGGTCCAAGCACCCGCCGTGGATTCGTTGACAGTGATCGTGCGCGGAAGAACCGGCAGGGTGGTTTCCACGGAATCGGCGAGGCCGCCCGGTGCGGAGACGTCGAATTGGATTTTGGCCGAGGTGGCGGCGGCTGGGACCGTGGCGGGGAAGCGGAAAACAGACGGCGCATTTTTAGCTGCTTGGGCGGTTGCGGAGGTTGGGCCATCCAGGGTGAGGTCGGTCAGGCAGCGTACGGAGAGAGTCAGGGAGTCCGACGCCTTCTGCCTGGCGACGGCGCGGAGCTCGATCGTGTCGCCCTGGCGGAGGAAGCGCGGGAGGGCCGGCTCGATAAGAAGGTTTTTTGTGACCTCAAACGTGCCTGAGCCACTGCCGAATTGGTCCGCAGGGGTTTGGGCGAGCGCGATGACGCGGAATCGGGTGAGGTTGTCCGGGGCGGTGGTCTCAAACGCGACCGAGCCGTCGGGGCCGGTTTTTAATGCAGGGCTCCAGAACAGGAGGGGCTTGAAGTCCTTGCGGGCGAACCCGACGTTGCCGAACTCGTCGCCGCCGCCATCACCCACGATGAAACCTTTTTGCGTGAGCCGCTCCGGTCGGATTCCGGAGACGAGGCCGCGCAGCGCGGGAGAGGTGATGATGTTGAAGCTGTTCGGCCGGAAAAACTCGGGGGCGAGCTCCGGCAGGGACCATCCGCCCAGCTCGAGGATCGCGTCATCCACTGCATAGACGGTGACTTCTGCGCCGACCACCGGGCGGCCCTCGCTGGTCACCGAGACCCGGCCTGTGATCTTTTCGCGCGGCTCATAGGCGGGTTTGTCGGTGGCGGGGCTGAGGGTGAGTTCCCGTGCGGGATTTGTGACTGAGAACGCGCCGTATCCGAACATTTCGCCGGGGATGTCATTGTTTCCGCCCGGCCGCAGCAGATAAACGGACACCCAGGCATTCGGCCCGAAGTCCGCGCGGGTCGGGATTTTGATTTTCGTGGCATTGCCGGGGATCTCGATCGTGCGGGAGTCGAGGATTCGGTCGGTTTCCACCGTCACCCACGCAATGCCTCCCGAAGGGGCGATGATGTCGAACTCCGCATCGTCGCCGACTTTGACGGGGTCCTTCGGTGGGCTGACGGCGAGAGACTCGTCGCTGGCGACGGGAAATTCGGATTCGCCGGGACCGGTGACCGTCGCCTCGGTGCTGACGCCGATCGAGCCGGGAAGCGGTCCGGCGACGAGCACGTAACGTCCGGGGTCCTTCGCGGGAAACTCGACTTGGCCATTGGCCGGGGCATCTTTGGATTCCACGCGGGTGAACTCATCGAAATTTCTGTAGCGGTAAACGAAGGGAGCGATCTGCTCTTTGACCGTCTTGGTTTTGACAAGGAATAGGGTGGTGGGGACGCTGGCGGGGACGGGCGCATTTTCCTTGCGGGGCAGGGTGCGGAGATCGAAGCGGAGCATCCCGTCCGGCGCATCCCCGGCCTCGCGCACGCCGAGCGTGAGGTCATTCATCGTGACGGTGTTTGATACTCCGCCAGTAATCGTCTGGCCATCGGGCCCGGTGACGTCAACCTGCCAGAAGACCGTGGCCGAGGCGCGGTTACCGGGGTCGGAGAACGGTGGTTGGGAGGTGAGGGTCGTGAGGCCGTCGCCATTGAGAGCGGTCTCGCCCTCGGCGATGGAGTCGTAAACCGGCGGCTTGACGTGTTCGGAGAAGAGGTCGACCTGCTGGAAGCCGCCGTTGTCTTCGCTGTAATAAAAATCGCCTTCGTGATCGCTGACCCAGGTGGCCTTCCACTTCACGCGGGCACCGGCATTTGGAGCGCCGTGAAAATAGCGGGAAGAGACCGACACGACAGACTGCCCGGGTTTTTCCGGCTTCTCCGGTTCGCAGACGACGGAGAAAGGGGGATTGCGGAATTCCTCAATTTGGAACAAAGCGGGAGCCCCTGCGTTTGCTGCCCCCAGCTTGGCTCGGACGTGAAATTGCCCAAGAGCGCCATCGGCGGGAGCCGTCCAGGCCGCGTCCCATCCTCCCGATGCGTTGACCCGGGCGGTTCCCGAAGCCAGCACCTCGTCCTGCCAGGCGCGGGTGATTTCCCATGCGACGGCCTGGCCGGCCGGGATTGTCAGGCCACCGTCACGCTTCACGCGCAGGAAGCCTTTGATTTTGAGGTCCTGCCCCGGTCGGTAGAGCGGGCGGTCGGTGAGGGTTTTTCCGAGGACCGCTGGCTGGGATGGGTAGTAGCTCGAGCCGGAAGGGAACTGCCCGTCCGGTGAAGCGGGCCAGAGGGTTTTGAGCCCATTCGACGTGGTCTGAAAATACGAGGCGGCGGTGGAGGCGGTGCGGGGAAAAGTGACGAGGCCATCGGCGTCCGTCACCGCCGTGGTGATTTCGAGCAATTCGCGGGTCAGGAGCTGGAGGCCGACGCCGGGGACGGGCTCGCTGGTGCCCATGTTTGCCGCGCGAACGGTGAGATCCGCCGGACCGAGTTTCTGGGTGAGAGCCAGTTCGCCGAACCAAATGAGTGTGCGGTTGGCCATGCGTTTGCCATCCGGGATTGTGGCATCGGCTTCGAGGAGGTAGGGGCCGCCCAGAGGCGTCGCCGGGAGGGATTCGATCCGGCGGAGCTCCTCGTGGTCGCCGGTGACCGCATCGAAGGTGCCCTCGGCCACGACATCCAAGCCGAGAGATTCCACGAGAAGAGGGGCGGTTTCGGGCGTTTCCGCCGCGAGGGATTCGCGGAGGCTTGGGAGCTTGTCGTCGGGGATACGGGCGAGCTTCCAAGTGAGTGGGCCGGTGTTGCATTGGACCAGCGCGAAGCGGAGGCCGAGCGATGCGCGCTGGCGGAACTCCCCATGAGGAAAGAGGATCGTGGGCGGTTTCACCGGGAATGTCGCGCCCCAGACCGAAGGGGCCGCGAGGGGAAATCCCCGGTCGTTGGGGAAGGAGGGGGCGATGGTTACTTTGTAGCGAACCGAGGGATCGAACGCCCCGTCCACCAGGATCGTGTCGTTGTCCTTGCGCAGGTGCATTCCCTCGACTGCGGGCTCGACCGAGACCGCCCCGGCCGGCAGGGGATCGTCCGATAGCCCGGTGCGGAATTTGATTTCGATGTGGGGTTCGTCCGTCGCCCAGTTTCTGGCGGCGACATAATCGACGACGAGTGGGCGGGTGGTGCCGAGCGGAAAGACCCTAGGGTAGGGGAGGGAGCGTCCGGCGTGGGCGTCAAAAACATTTTCCACGACGAGGTCGTAGGTGGCTCCAACCGGAAGCGGGTCGCGAGGGGTGGCGCGGATCGTCGTCGGGGTGGGAAGGGCCTGGCCCGGGGCGTTGTCGCCGAGGACAATTTGGGCTGGGAAGCGCTTGCGGGAGGCGCGGTCCTGGAACCAGATTCCTTCCGCGACATCGTGGATCCGGATGGGGGCATTGAAATAGAGAGGCACGAGCGGGAGGGCGTTGAGCTGGCTGCGTTCGTCATACCAGCTGGAGACGCGCAGGGGATCGGATGTGAGCGCGGCTCCCCAGTCGGCGATGGGAAGCGCCGTTCCGTCCAGCGCCTTCAAGTCCTCGCGCAGACGCAGGCGATAGGTTTGGCCGGGAATTCTTTGACCCGTGACGACCCAGTCGCCCTCGGAGGGAGACCGCCAGGTGAAGGTGGCGTCCAAGGGCGGCCAGACCGAGATCGGCGACAGGGCAGCCTCCTTGTCAATCTCGTCCGGGCTTACGATGTCCGTTGGAAACGAAAGGCTGAATGTCGCAAAGGGCTCAATTTTTCCATCGGCCGGCGAGAGCGTGACGCCCCCGGCCTGCGGGTCATTCGAAAAAAGGCGGGTATCCTCCGGGATCGAGAAGACAGGGGGAGGGGGGAGGGGCGAGACCGAAGGAATCGGGCCAGGGGGCTTGGCAATTGGTGTCTGCAAAGCCTGGGCCGTTGCGGTGAAGAGACCAAGAAGAAGGAGTAGCGTTTTCATGGGCGCCCGGCTTTCTTGGTGGCCTCGGCGGCCTCGTTGGGTTGGCCGAGGCGGGTGTGGCAGGCGGCCTTGAGCTTCCAGGCGAAGGGGGTGGAGGCGATGCCCAGCGAGCGGTTGGCAAAATCCAGTGCCAGCGTGAAGTTGGATTGTTCGAATGCCATTTCCCCGAGTGCGGTGAAAACGTCGCAGAGCACGGCGCGGGGGGCCTTCAGCTTTTCAAGGCGACTGGCGTAGGCGGTGGCAGCGGGGAAATTCCCGAGGCGGCGGCTGATGGCGACCGCCAGATGCAGGGCCGCGATGTCGTTGGGAGAGTTCGCAAGCACCGCCTCGATGTCCGTGTTCGCCAGGAGGTTCTGTCCGGCCGACGTGAGCCACCCGGCTCGGTCGGCGCGGGCAGAGGCCTTGTCTGGTTGCGAAGCGAGGTCCGCGTCCGCTCGGAGGATCCCGCCGAAGACTTCCGGCGATTCCATGGGGGCGGTGACCTCGACAAGGAGATCGGATCGGGCTTTGGCGGCATCTAGTTTCCTGGTGGCGACGAGCGCACGGGCTTCAAGGATTTTGCCGCAGGCCGCTTCCGGCCAACTCGCGAGCCCCATGCGGGCCGATTCCAGCGCCCGCACATCCATTCCGCCATAGAGCAACCAATACGCCTGCTGGAGATCGACAGGCGGCGCGGCGGGAAGTTTTGCCAGCGGGCTCAACTCGTCCATGGCCGCCTGCAGGCGCTCAAAGCCCGGGCGCTCACGCTGGACGCGCTGACCATCGGGGTCGATGGATGCGGCCCGCCGGAAATCGGCCAGAGCGC
>JBGSJQ010000162.1:0-4201 GCA_041741775.1 Terrimicrobiaceae bacterium
GCTCAACCAGTTTGCCGCCAGCGCGACCGGGCGGCCGGTCCTTGCCGGCCCGGTCGAGGCGACGGCGATCGGCAATATCCTGATCCAGGCCATTGCCGGAGGGCAGATCGCTTCGCTTCCTGCGCTGCGCGAAACCGTGCGGGCTTCGTTTTCCATCGCGGAGTTCCAGCCAGCCGACCGAGCGGCTTGGGACGAGGCATTCGGCCGGTTCGAGGCGATTCGCCGTTGAGTTTTGTGTTTTCACGCACCGCCCCGCGTGTTATCGCCATGGCGTGAACGACGACCTTCAACTGTTGGATACCTCCGCGATCTCGGCCCGTTTGGCTGGGCTGCGGAGGTTTCTTTGACTTACCCAAACTAACCATCCAGCTCGCCGAGATTGAGGCGCAGATGGCAGCCCCCGATTTCTGGGACAACCGCGAAAAGGCTCAGCGCGATATGGCGCTCGTCTCCTCGCTGAAACGGAAAATCCTCCCGCTGCAAAGCCTGGAGTCCCGCGCCGCCGATCTCGAAGTCCTGCGCGATCTGGCGCTCGAAGAGCCGCCGGAAAACCAGGCCGCAGCCGCCGCCGAGGTCGTCGCCGAGTTCGAATCCATCCAGGCTGACCTCGCCAAATTCGAGCTGGCCTCCCTGCTTTCGGGGGAGTTCGACTCGAACCCCGCCTTTCTGACGATCCACGCCGGAGCAGGTGGCACCGAGTCCTGCGACTGGGCCGACATGCTCCTGCGCATGTATCAGCGGTGGATGGAACGCCAGGGGCTCGCGTTTGAAATCGTGGACATCCAGCTCGGGGACGAGGCCGGTGTCAAATCCGTTACCCTGCGCGTGAGCGGCGAAAACGCCTACGGCTACCTCCAGGCCGAACGCGGCGTCCACCGCCTTGTCCGGATTTCGCCCTTCGACTCAAACAAGCGCCGCCATACGTCGTTCGCCAGCCTCGATGTCGTCCCGGAAATTGAGGACGCCCCGATTGAGATCAACCCCGCCGACATCGAGCGCGACACGTTCCGCTCCGGCGGCAAAGGCGGGCAGAATGTCAACAAGGTCGAGACCGCCGTGCGGCTGCGCCACGTGCCCACCGGAATCGTCGTCGCCTGCCAGGCCGAGCGCAGCCAGGGCCGGAACTCCGAGCTGGCCATGCAGATGCTCAAGGCCAAGCTCTTCCAGCTCGAAGCAGACAAGAAGCGCGCCGAGGTGGACCGCCAATACGGCGAAAAGGGCGACATCGCCTGGGGTAACCAGATCCGCTCCTACGTCTTCCAGCCCTACCAGATGGTCAAAGACCTCCGCACCGGCGTCCAGACCAGCGATATCCAAGCGGTGATGGATGGCGACATCGACGCCTTCATCGAAGGCAAGCTACGCGGCCTCACCTACAAAAAAGGTGCAGAGGACGACGACCTGTAAGGCCGGGAGCGCACCCCCCGGCGACTCCCTCTCAGGGCAGAGGGAACCGTGAGGTAAACGCGGTCACCTTTTTCCGCAGCGTGGCAAGGGCCGCGTCGTCGTTTCGGGCCAGAAGTGCGGCATGGATGAAGTCCGCCACCTGCATCATGTCTTCCTCGCCGAGGCCGCGGGTCGTCATGGCCGGCGTTCCGATCCGGATGCCTCCCGTCTTGCTGATCGGCTCGGTGTCGAAGGGGATCGCATTTTTGTTTACCGTGATCGCGGCCTTGTCGAGAGACGTTTGGGCTTCCACACCGTTGAGACCCTGCGGTCGAAGGTCCACGAGCATGACGTGGTTATCCGTCCCGCCGGAGACGATCCGGTATCCCAGCATGGACAGGCGTGCCGCCAGCGCCTTCGCATTGCTCACAATCTGGCGGGCGTAATCTTTGAAGTCCGGCTTGAGGGCTTCGCGGAAGCAGACCGCCTTCGCTGCGATGACATGCATGAGCGGGCCGCCTTGGACGCCGGGGAAGGCCTGCGCATCCACCTTCTTCGCGAACTCCTCCTTGCAGAGAATCAGCCCGGCCCGCGGACCACGCAGGCTCTTGTGGGTTGTGGTGGTCACAAAGTGGGCGTGGGCCACCGGGGAGGGATGCACCCCGCCGGCCACAAGGCCTGCAATGTGCGCCATATCAACAAAAAGATACGCGCCCACCGAATCCGCGATCGCACGCATCCGCTCAAAATCAATCGTGCGCGGATACGCGGAGGCCCCGGCGGTGATCATCTTTGGCTTCACCTCGGCGGCCTGGCGTTCCAGCGCGTCGTAGTCGATCATCTCCGTTTCCTGGCTCACTCCGTAGTGGTGCACCTCGTAGAGTTTGCCGGAAAAATTCGCCTTGTGCCCGTGGGTGAGGTGTCCGCCATGGGCGAGGTCCATCGTCAGGATCCGGTCGCCCGGCTGCAAGACGCTGAAATAGACCGCCATATTTGCCTGGCTTCCGCTGTGCGGCTGGACATTCGCGTGATCCGCGCCAAAGAGCTCCTTCGCTCGCTCCAACGCCAGCGTTTCAACGACATCCACAAACTCGCACCCGCCATACCACCGGCGACCGGGATATCCCTCCGCATACTTGTTGGTCAGGCAGGACCCCTGCGCCTGCATGACCGCCTGGCTTGTGAAATTCTCTGAGGCGATGAGCTCAATGTGCTCGAACTGGCGCTCTCTTTCCCGCCCGATGGCGGAGGCAATTTCAGGGTCGGCGGCAGCGAGCGCTGGGAATTCAGAGGTGGGTGCAGATGTCGTCATGGGTGATGTGTTGATCTTCTTTAATAGGGATGGCAGGGCCCGTGCAATCGTCTCCTTGCATTTTTCGTAAACCGCCCGCCCCTGGCCAATGGGATCCGGAACGTCCGGGCTTCCCTGCTCGTCTCCGCGCAACAGCTCCGCCTTGTCCGCCGCCTCGGGAAAAAACAGCTCGAGCAGCCGCAGGTGGTCGCGGGTCATGACAAACACGTGTGTCGCGCGGTCCAGCACCTCCTCGGTGACCGGCTGGCTGCGTAGCTTCGAGATATCAATCCCGTCCGCAGCCAGCACGCGCACGGCATCCGTGCTCGGGGGTTGGCCAACCCCGGCACTCAGCCCGGCCGACTCCACCGAAACCCCCTTCAGGCCTTCGGTCAGCTTCCGGAAAAGGCCCTCGGCCATCGGGCTCCGGCAGATATTGCCGGTGCAGATAAAAAGAATGTGGCGGCGCGCAGTGCTCATCAGCCGTTCACACTAAAGGCAATGCCGTCCAAGTCAACCGCGCCAAATGCGAGAGCCCCGGCAAATGCATTCAACCCGAAAACAGCGATAGCTCGGGGCGATCTGTCGCAATCGACTGGACTCGAAGGGCCTTAGTCAGCGCTTACCGGATCACAGCGGATACGCCTCGCACTTCCGCAGGCCCTATCGCCCAGCATCTTGCGCCATCTCATCCCCTCCTACCGCGGTTTTCGGGTTCAAAGACGAGGAAGGAAAGGAGGTAAGAGTCATCCCATAAAGCGTTTTTCTGTTTCCTGCTTTTTCCGCCCCGGTGTCATTTTATTTGAGTCAATTCAGGGTTGGACTCTGTGCAGTCTCCGCTCTTTACAAAGTCCGCCTTTGGCGGCGAGTCTCCCTGCCAGAATGATAGAACGACTCGAACGTGTCATAGGCCGGTTGGCGATCCCGGGGCTGATCCGCTATGTGGTGGCGCTTAATGCGCTGGTCTTTTTGCTGGTCCATCTGAACCCCGACTACGCGCAGGTGCTGGTGCTTGACCGCTCGGCGATCCTTCGCGGGGAGGTCTGGCGGATCGTGAGCTGGGTTTTTTTGCCCGAGACGCAAAGCCTGTTCTGGATCATCTTCTACCTGCTCTTTACGTGGTGGCTGGGCGATCTTCTCGAGGGGGCCTGGGGGACGTTTCGCCTGAACGCCTACTACTTTCTGGGAATGGCGCTCTGCATCGTGTCGGCGTTCATCTTCGGGGCTTCGGGCGGAAACCTCTTTCTCAACCTCTCGCTCTTCCTGGCCGTGGCCACGCTCGCCCCGAACCTCGAAATCCTGATCTTTTTCATCCTTCCTGTAAAAATCAAATGGGTCGCCTTGGTGAGCTTGATCTTCCCGGCCGGGATCCTTCTCTTCGGCCCGCTCGCGACCAAGATGGTTGTCGTGATGTGCCTGGGGAACTACCTGATTTTTTTCGCTCCTGCTTACTTTCGCGGAGCCCTCGACGGCCAGCGCGAGCGGGGGCGCAAAGCCCGGTTTGCGGCAGCCAGCCTGCCGGCG
>JBGSJQ010000163.1:0-15740 GCA_041741775.1 Terrimicrobiaceae bacterium
GTACGAGAGGACCGGGATTGACAAACCTCTGGTGATCCAGTTGTTCCGTCAGGAGCACCGCTGGGCAGCTATGTTTGGAAAGGATAAGCGCTGAAAGCATCTAAGCGCCAAGCCTCTCCCAAGATGAAATCTCCCTGAAGAGCCGTGGAAGACCACCACGTTGATAGGTCGCGGGTATAAGCGCAGTAATGTGTTCAGCTTAGCGATACTAATGCTCGTTCGGCTTTTTTCTCCATCTTACAGTCTTTGTTGCTGTGGTGTTGTAATTTTTTCCCCTGGTATGCGAATGTCAGAGAACCTTTGAAGTGCGGATTTCGGAACGCGGAATGCGGGACGGAGTCTGCAAGTCAGTTCTTTGAATAAATAATGGCAGTTATCAGATAGACGGAGGGCACTCTGTGGAATCTGCGGAAGTCTTTCCGCGATCCGCGATCCGCATTCCGAAATCTGGTGATCCCGCGCAGTGGACCCACCCGTTCCCATTCCGAACACGGAAGTGAAACGCTGCAGAGCCGATGGTAGTGCATCTATAGGTTGTGCGAGAGTAGGTCGTTGCCAGTTTTTTGCCCGGCATCTTGGAAACAAGATGCCGGGCATTTTTTTTGATGAAACGATGCTGGCTGCTACGAGGCGGCCTTTGGCTTTTGCGGAGAGAGGAGGGCGATGAGCGAGAGGGTCGCGAGGGCGATGTCGCGCAGGATGGCGAGCTGCATGGTCGCTGCGGAGGGAGGTTCATCGCCCCCGAAGCAGCCGCAGCTGACAATGATCCCGTTGGCCAGCGCCCAGGTCAGGGCCCCGGCGAAGAGGAGACAAAGGAATAGAATAAGGGCCGAGCCGATGCGATGGACGCGCGGGAGGAGGATCAGGATGGCTGCGCCCACTTCGATCCAGGGGAGGGTTCGAGCAAAAACGCCAATGCTCCATTCGGGCAGAATTGTGAAGGGGGCTAAGGCGACGGCGAACTGTTCGCTGGCACTGGCTTTGACGATACCCGCGTAGAGAAAGATGCCGGCGAGGACGAGGCGTGAGATACGTGCGGCCCAGAGGAATGTTTGGAACCAGAATGGGCTCATGCTGCGGGCGCGGGAAAAGAGGAGGGTTTGAGATACTCCAGAGATCGAAGGGTGTGCCAGGCGGCCTCGACGTTGTGGACGCGGAAGATGTTCGCTCCGCGGGCGGCTCCTGCCACGATGCAGGCCACGGTGCCGGGATCGCGATGAGCCGGGTCGGGGATGGAAAGCACCCTTCCGATTGTGCCTTTTCGTGAGACGGGAAGGAGAATTGGCCGATGAAAGACCTTCAGGCGCTCAATCTCCCTGTAGATGCGCAGGTTGTCATCCGTCTGCTTGGCAAAATCAATGCCGGGATCCAGGATCAGGCAATCCCGGGGGAGTCCGGCGGCCTCGGCGCAGCTTACGCGCGACCGGAAAAATTCGTCCAGCTCGGAATGGATGTCGGGATATTCAACATGGGTATGAGGGATTTTTGGTTCTCCCTTGGAGTGCATGATGAGGAGAGCGGCCCCTGACGCGGCGCAAAGCCGCGCATGGGAATTGTCCGGAAGGGCGCTCATGTCGTTAAGAATGTCGCATCCCGTCGCCAGGGCGCGCTTGGCGACGGACGTGCGCCAGGTATTTACGGAAAGAAGCGGTGGGAAAACCTGGACGGTGTCGCGGGGAGTGGAGTGGGCAAGCGAGGCGGAAAAGCCTTCGATGACCGGCGCGATGCGTTCCCATTCGGCCTCCTCCGGCACGGCAGCGCGATTGGTTCGCGCGCTTTCCCCGCCGACATCAACGATATCCGCACCGGCTTGGACGAGTTCGGCCGCACGATTCAGCGCCCATGTCGGATCCAGGCGGCCGTCGCCCGAGAACGAGTCATCATTGACATTGAGGATGCCCATGATGAGCGGGCGTCGCGGGAAGGAAATGCGTCGGCTGCGTGCGGCAAGAACCATCAGGTTCTCCTTGTGTACGGGCGGATTCTTCTCCAGCTTGTCTGCGAAGGCCATGAGTTTTATCAATTCTGTGTTCGAGAAGCTGAGGCGCCATCCCAAGCGCATCGTGTTTCCAGATGGAGACGATGCGCGGGTTCTGCGCGCGGCGCAATCGTTTTACGAACGGGATCTTGGCGTGCCGATTCTTCTCGGCAAGAGGGATGTGATCGAGAAGGTGGCGCAAGCCGAGGGAGTGAGCCTCGACCATGTGGCGATCATTCATCCGGAGACGTCTTCCGAGCTGCCGGTCTTTTGTCAAAGGCTGGAGCGGTTCGAGCGCTACCGGAACGCTGGCCTAAAGGACAGTCAGGCCGTGATGACCAATCACAACTATTTCGCAACGATGATGGTGCAATACGGGCTTGCAGATGCCTTGGTTGGCGGCGTGAGTTCATACGGGGGAGTTCTGCTTCGGCCCCTGCTCCAGCTCATCAAGCCGCTGCCCCATGCCGAGGTGGTCTCAGGCTGCACGATTGTGGAGCTGGAGAAAAAGAGCTTCGGCGATGACGGAGTCATGTTTTTTGCCGACACGGGGGTTGTGCCGGATCCGACAATGCAGCAACTCGCCTCGATTGCCGTGCAGACCGGCCTGCTGGCGCGGCAGGTTTTTGGGCGGCGTCCGAGGGTTGCGCTTCTGAGCTTTTCGACGAAGGGAAGTGCCCGCACGGCATCGGCTGAGAAGGTCGCAGGAGCCACGGAGATCGCACGCCAGTTGGTCGCAAAAATTGGTGCGGAGATTGCCATCGACGGCGAGATGCAGGCGGATGCGGCGCTCGATCCGGCCATCAGCGAAAAGAAAATGGGGCCTTCGCTGGTTGGGGGCAAAGCAAACGTCCTGGTCTTTCCGGATCTCAACAGCGGAAACATTTCGATGAAGCTGGTGCATTATTTGGGGGCGGCGCGAACTTACGGGCAGATGATTCTTGGGCTCTCGCGGCCCGCGGCAGACCTTTCCCGGGGCACGGACGTCGAGGAGATCGTGAGCATGGCCGCCCTGGCGGGCCTTCAGGCGATCGAATATCGGAAGCTTTATCCTGAGCAGGGCGAATAGCGGCCAGTGAACACGGTCACCCCCCGCCTCTTCATCGCCGCCACCGAGCAGAACGCCGGAAAGACAACGGCCTCGATCGGGCTTTACGCCACGCTTCGCGAGCGGTTCCGCCGCATCGGCTTTATCAAGCCTGTCGGGCAAAGGTTCACGGAGGTGGACGGAAAGCGAATCGATGAGGATAGCGTTCTGATCCGGCACACCTTCGGGACTGAAGTGCCGATTGAGGATATGAGTCCGATCGCGGTGGAACCAGACTTCACCCGTCGCTACATCAACCATGCGAACCATGACCAGTTGGCCCGAAGGATCCAGCATTCCTTTGACCGGGCGTGCTGGGAAAAAGATTTTGCGATCATCGAAGGCACCGGGCATGCCGGTGTCGGCTCGACTTTCGACCTCTCCAATGCCGTGGTTGCGCGGCTTTTAGACAGCAAGGTCATTCTGGTCACGCCAGGTGGGATCGGCCGCCCCATCGATGAGGCGGCACTCAATAAAGCGCTCTTCGATCGCGAGGGGGTCGAGGTGATCGGGGTCATCATGAACAAGGTGCTTCCGGAAAAAATGGAGGCGGTTGCCGCGTTTGCCGGGCGGGGCTTGGAGCGGATCGGCATCGAGCTGCTTGGAATTGTGCCGATGGAGACGATGCTTGCGGAGCCGACTCTCCGGCAGATCTGCGAGCACATCCGGGGGGACTTTCTTTACAACGCACAGCATGATCGCCAGCGCAGCCAGCAGGTGATCATCGGGGCGGTCAGCTCGGCAAATTTATTTTCCGGCGTGAAGGATGGCACCCTTCTTATTGTGCCCGGGGACCGTGAGGACGTTGTTCTCGCGGCGCTCTCGCGATCAATGGAGGCTGGAGGCGGACCGCTCACGGGCCTTGTCCTGTCCGACGGGTTGCGCCCTCACGGACGGCTCCTTGAGATGCTCGGCCAAACCGCGCTTCCCGTGATCCTCTCACCGATGGACAGCTACACGATCGCGCAGCGAATCCACTCGATGACGGTGAAAACCCTGCCGGGGGATCTTCAGAAAATCGACCGCATCCAGCGGCTCATCGCCGATCACACGAATGTGCCAAGAATCCTTGAAAAGATCGGATGCCCTTTCGTCCCAGACGGCGCCGACTAATCGGCTCAGGCCAACTGGCCTTCCATCGGGCGCGCGGCCCGGAATTTTTCGACAAACGCCCGGTGGAGAGCGTGGGCGGGTTGAGCAAGGGCAGGGTCCGAGGCGACAAGGTCCCGAGCAACCCGCCGGGCCTCCGTCATGATCTCCCCATCGCGGAGGATGTCGCCCAGACGAAGTGGAGGAAGACCAGATTGCGAGGTTCCGAGGATGTCGCCCGGTCCGCGCAATAGTAGGTCCGCCTCGGCGATCTCAAATCCGTCCGACGTTTTTTCCAGCACGGCGAGCTTGGTCTTGGTCTGTTCGTCGGGGGAATCTTGGATGAGAATGCAATACGATTTTTCGGAGCCGCGGCCGATGCGGCCGCGGAGCTGGTGAATTTGCGAGAGTCCGAAACGTCCGGCGTCTTCGATGATCATGATGCAGGCGTTTGGGACATCGACGCCGACCTCGATCACCGTTGTCGCGACAAGAACAGAAATTTCCCCAGAGCGGAAGCGGCGCATGACGGATTCCTTTTCCTCCGGGGAGAGGCGACCGTGGACGAGACCGACAACTGAGGGCGCGAGGCGCTCGCTCCATCGCTCAAATTCGACCCGTGCGGCCTTGGATTCGAGTTTTTCGGATTCATCGATGAGGGGGTAAACGACATACGCTTGGCGGCCGGCCGCGAGTTGGTCTTTGAGAAATGTGATGATGTCCGGGAGCTTGGCAGGCTCACGCACAGCAGTGACGACGCGGCCGCGGCCCGGGGGTTTTTCACTGATGATCGAGACGTCGAGGTCGCCGTAAAGCGTCTGGGTTATCGTGCGGGGGATGGGGGTGGCGGTCATGACGAGAACATCCGGCGCGTCCCCCCTTGCGATCAGGCGGGACCGCTGCATCACCCCGAATTTGTGCTGCTCATCGATCACCACCAAACCGAGGCGGTCGAAGGCCATGCCGTCAAAGAGCAGGGCGTGCGTTCCGATGACCACTGAGGGAGTCGAACTGGGTTCTTTGCTCGTTGCCGTGCGAAGCTCGACAGAAAATCCCAGCGGATCAAGGAGGCGGCGGAACTGCAGGAAGTGCTGTTCGGCCAGGATCTGGGTGGGGGCCATCAGGGCGGCTTGCCATCCCGACTCGACGACCTGCAGCATGGCGTGGAGGGCGACGAGGGTTTTGCCCGAGCCGACATCCCCTTGGAGCAGGCGGTTCATCCGGCGGGGAGCCGAAAGGTCTGCCGAAATCTCCTCGATGACTTTGAGCTGGGAGGGTGTGAGACGGAAGGGCAGGGCCTCTTCGACTTTTTTCCAAAGGTCTCCGGTGCCGCTGCGGGCCACCCCGCCGGTTCCGCAAATGGCCGCGTGCTGCGCGCAGACGACCAGCTGGATTCCGAAGAACTCCTCGCGCACCAGACGCGCTTTGGCCGTCTCTTCGTCGGAGGGGTTATCCGGGAAGTGGACGGAGCGCCAGACTCCGCTTTCTTCGGCCGCTCCGGGCCAGAGGAGGGGAATGGTCGAGAGGTCGGTTTCTTCAATCGCCCGGTGCACAAGCTCGCGGATGAGCCTCGGGTTGATCCCATCGCCCGCCGGGTGGACCGGGGTGATCCGGTCGAAATGGATGGAGCGGGTGGCGTCGTCCTCGATGACCTCGAAATCGGGGTGCTCCATGACGACCTGCTTGGCGCGGAGGCGCGGTTTTCCATACAGAACGATGCGGTCGTCGGACGTGATCATTTTTGCGATCCACGGCATGTTGAACCACCTGCAGACAAGCGGGGAACCGAGAACCCCTGCGGCTTCATCCTCGATGCGGGCTTCAAAGATCCGTCGTGGCCCGAAGCGTCTGTAGGACGTTTTGCGAACGATTCCGAAAAGACAGAGAGCGGTATCGGACGCCTGATCCGGGAAGCGATCGAACTTGGTGCGGTCCTCGTAGCGTCTTGGAAAATGCCGGATCAGGTCGCCGAGGGTGCTGATGCCGAGGCGACGAAGTGAGGCGAGGCGGTTCTTCGGGATCCAGTCCAGGCCCTCCAAGGCCGTCTCTGCGGGGAGAAGGCTCATTCGGCCCTCCGTAGGTCAACGATTCGCATCTGGGCCTCTGTGCGCCCCTGCCAGGTATTCCATTCCAGGGTGTAGGCCACGTCCCAAGGGGGGCGGGGAAGCGCATCGAGGCGCGCGTTAAAGAAGACGGCGGGAAAGCGGCGACGCCCCGCTGCAAAATCGATTTTGAGGTGCTTCTCTTTCATCGTGCGGGGGGGGGAAGCCGGTGATATCGAACGGGTGAAGAGGATTGGTTGGGGGTTGGCGGCCCCGAACGGTTCGATGAGGTCCTGAGCTTCAAGGAGCGAAAGATCGAGGTCATGGAGCTCAACCTCGACATCGAGGTGCAGGCGCGGAGTCAGGATTTGCTGGCTGGCCATACGACGGGCGGCGGCTTCAAACGCTTCACGAAATGCGGGGAAGGAGGCCTCGTTGAGGCTCACCCCGGCGGCCATGTCGTGGCCGCCGAATTTCTCCAAATGTTCGGCGCATTCACGCAGCAGATCCACCAAGGGAAGTCCCTCGATGCTTCGGCCGCTTCCCTTGCCTGATCCGCTTTCATCGAACCCGATGATGAACGTCGGCCGGTGGTGGCGGCGCATCACGCGCGAGGCGACGACCCCCAGCACCCCGATGTGCCAGTCGCGCTGCCCGGCAACAATCGTTGTGTCGCGTGCGGGATCAAAATGCTTCTCCACCCACTCCTCCGCCTGCAGAACAACAGTTCGTTCAACGGCTTGGCGCTCGCGGTTGTGGGTGTCGAGGCTGGTGGCCAGCCGGCAGGCTTCCGCGCGGTCGTCGGTGAGGAGAAGTTGGAGGGATTCCTGGGCGGGGCCGAGCCGGCCGGCGGCATTGATGCGGGGGCCGAGGCGGAATCCAACATCACTGCCCCGCACGGGTGCGGAGACCCCGGAGACCTGCATGAGCGCGGCAAGCCCTGGCCATCGCGTCGAGGCCATTTGACGCAGCCCATGCCTCACAAAAATCCGGTTTTCGCCCGTGAGCGGGACGATATCCGCCACGGTCGCAAGGGCGACGAGGTCAAAATATTCCTTCAAATCCAAGTTCGGCGCCGGCGCGAGCTTCTGAAGGGCATGGGAGAGCTTGAAGGCGATGCCGGCACTACAGAGGGTGTGGAATTGCGTCCCGCACTTCGGGTTGACGAGTGCGGTGCAGTCCGGGCGCTCCGGCCCGGGTTCATGGTGGTCCAGGATCACGACATCGACCCCGCGCGAGCGAAGCCCCGCGACCTCTTTGATGGACGTGGTGCCGCAATCCACGGCCAGGAGGAGTTGAGGCCGGTGGGCTTCGCAGCAACGTTCCACGCCCGCAGCGCTTAAACCGTAGCCTTCCTCTGCCCGGTGTGGCAAAAAGCAGGGAACCTCCGCCCCAAAGGCCTTCATCACACGCGCCAGGATCGCCATCGACGTGATGCCGTCCACATCATAATCCCCGTAAAGGACGATGCGCTCGTGGTTGCGGATCGCGTCCAGCACGCGCTTCGCGGCGGCGGGCATCTCCGGGAGCAGCTCCGGTGCGGAGAGCTCGCGCATTTTTGGATGCAGATATTGTTGCGCGGAATCCAGATCGGCAAACCCGCGGCCGACGAGGAGCGCGGCGAGAAATCCGGGAACTTTGAGTTCCCGGAGCAGGCGACCTGCCGCCAAAGGCTCGGGAACCGGCGGCGGAATCCACTGGCGGTCCTGCATCACGGCTTCGGTGAGATGCCGATGTAATTTCGCACGCGTCCGAGCTCTGGGCGGGACACCGGCGAGGGGGTGGCATCCGCCCACAGGCCGCTTGAGGAGCCCCCGTCCAGGTTGAGGGCCGCGGCCACTTTCCAGTCGGAAATGGCGCCTGGCAGCGAAAGGATTTTGGCTGCTTCGGCCAGCGTCACGGAGGTCATGTAAACGAGCGCCCATTGTCCGCGCCCGTCCGTTGCGACCACCGTTCGCCGGGCGGGCCGCTCATTGTTCAACCCGACGGTGGGTTCACCGCCCTCCACGAGCATGGGGCCAGCTTGAACCGCCTGCCGGACGTCGGGCGAACTCTGAAACCGTGAGGACCGGACGATCTCGATTCGCGATCCTCGCACGGCCAGAACCCCCGAGAGCAGCTTCGCTTTCTCGAAGCCGTTGATCTGTTTTCCATCGGAAATGGCCAGACCCGCCGGACGGAAATCAGGATGAAAATAGCTGCCGTTGACGCCAGCCACGCACCTGGCTTGTGCCAGAACTTCCGCGAGCTTCGTTTCGCCGGGGGCCGGGCTGTCCACAACCCGGAGCCGCCAGGTCTTGTTGTTGAAGAGGATCGAGGTCGTGCGTGCGCTTGTGCCGTCGCCGGCGATCGTGGTTTCCCGGACGCTTCCGCCCGAGGGCAGGGTTCCGAGCTCCCGGCGCTCGCTGACTTCCCATGCCGAGGCGGGAACGACCACTGCGGCAAAAAAAACGAAGAGCAGACACCTCATGCCGCAGAGTCTCCGCAATTGGGCCAGGCAATCAATCTTGAAAATCCACCCCTTTACGCGCCAGATGGTTCCGCTTGTCGAAAACCGGAATTCCAAATAGAAAATGAGCTGTGGCACTGCCTCCTGGAATCTCCGTTCGACCCTATGAGCCCCGCGATCGCGACGCGGTGCGCCGGCTTTGCTGCGAAACAGGGTTTCTGGGAAAGCCGATCGACGCCATTTTTGAGGACCGCGAGCTCTTTGCCGACTACCTGACGGCGTTTTATACGGACATCGAACCGGAGTCGGCGTTTGTCCTTGAGCAGGATGGCGTTGTCAAAGGCTACCTGCTGGGCTCACGGCGTCCGCTCCGCCAGCAGTGGCATAGTTTTTTCCATAACATCCACCTTTTCCTCACCGGCCTGCGCCGGTATCCGCGCTACAATCCGGCCACCCGCGACTTCATCCACTGGATCCTGAAAAACTCGTGGCGAGAGGTGCCGGCCGCACCCCGGCGGACCGCGCATTTCCACTTTAACGTGCTGCCCGAGGCGCAGAGCTTCGCCGGGACCCATGTGATGCTCAACGCGTATTTCGACTACCTCAAGTCGCGCGGGGAGAAAGCGGTTTTCGGCCAGATGGTCACGTTCGAAAGCCGGCGGGGAGCCAAGGTCCTCGAGCGGTTCGGATTCCGCGTCCTCGAGAAAAAAGAGATCACCAAATACCGGGGCAAGCACCCCGAAGCGGTCTATCTGACCACGGCAGTGAAGCAGTTGGTCTGAATCTCTCTCCTTCCGGAAGACGACGATCCGGCTCGAGTTGCTGCCGCGCTGGTTGGAGTAATCCGATCTTGTGGGAGAGTGTGGCGAAGCTTAAAATAAAAATCCGCCAATGTATCACATGTCACAGATGCACGAAAGGACGGTTGGGAATGGCGAGATCATCTGCGGGGACTTGCTCGAAGTTCTCCCAAACCTGCCCGATCACTCTTTCCAGTTAATCATTGCTGATCCGCCATACTTTCAAGTGCTCCTTGAGGAAAGTTGGGACAACAGCTGGAAATCGCCGGAAGACTATCTCGAATGGACTCTTGAATGGGTGGGAGAGTGCAAAAGAGTGCTTCGGCCCGATGGGCTCCTCTACATTTTTGGTCAGCTCGGTAAAAGGGAGCATGTTTGGTTGCACACCTGCTCGATGTTGGCAAAAGAGATGCAGTTTCATGACATGATCGTCTGGGACCGGGCCGTGGGATACAACGAGCGATACGATTCCTTTACCCCCCAATACGAACTGGTTCTTGCGCTCCGGCAATCCGCAAACGCAACCCCCTTCTTCGATAAGGACGCCGTGCGGCTTCCTTATGAAGAGGAAAAAATTCAGTCGTATCTCAAAGACAAGCGATACAAGGACAAGGGCGCCAGGGAACTGCACCTCAGAAAAGGCAAATATGCCACGAATATCCTGCGTGTTCCTTCCTTGAAAGGGCGCTCCAAGGAAAAGATTGGGCATCCCTCTCAAAAGCCCATCGCTCTCATCCAGCAACTCATCCTTTCGAGCAGTAGGAAGGGAGATGCGGTACTTGATCCATTTTTGGGCAGCGGAACGACTGCAGCCGCCGCCCAGGAGCTGGGCAGAAAATGGACCGGCATCGAACTCAAGGCCGATTACTGCGAGATCGCAAAAAAGAGAGTGGCGCGAGTTCTCGCCGCGCCGGAACTCAGCCTTGGTTAAACGAACGTGGTGAAGAAATAACAGGGTTATCGAAAGTAAGCCCGAAGAGCGGAGGTGTGTCTTGAATTTTGGACTTCCGCCCCACGGCATACCAAAAAATCCAGAAGGGAAGAGAACGCTGGACGCGTCTCTGCCTCTTGGAATCAATTGCCGGATTTCGGGAAAGTCATTGATTTCGAGGCGCAGACCCGTTATGCGAAGACGGGAATTTCTGACATGTCCACCACTGCAGCCCGCTTCCATACCAACCCTCTGCGACTGCTTGTCGCCGCCTCCGCGCTGGCGCTGCTCCCGGCGTTGTGCGGAATCTCTCTCGCGCAGCAGGCTGGACCCGTCACGAAAAAAAAGCAGAAGGCCGCCTCCGAGCTGATTAAAAAGCAGAGCCCCCCCAAGGTCATTCCCCGCGTCCTCGACCAGGCCACGCCGGAAAATGTCAGCGTCTACATTTCTCTCTCCAAGCAACGCGCCTACCTCCGGGTAGGCGAGGAAGTCGGCATCGATACCCCGATCTCGAGTGGCAAGCGGGCCGGCATGACCCCGAAGGGGAGCTTCCTTGTCGTTGAAAAAGACGCCGACCACCGCTCGAGCCTCTACGGGAACTTTGTAAACAAGAAAGGGCAGGTCGTAAGGGCGGGTGTCAGCACGCGAATCGACTCGGCCCCCAGTGGCACCACCTATCTCGGCGCTCCGATGCGCTGGTTCATGCGATTCGGAGAAGACCTCAAAAGCCACCGCGCGGAAGGGATGCACACCGGGCACCTCCCTGGCTATCCTGCTTCCCACGGCTGCGTGCGCCTTCCCGACGAAATTGCCAAAATGATCTACGAAAAGGTCTCGGTAGGGACCCCTGTCACCATCGGCGACTGAGCAACCTCACGGAAGCCGGCACGGTAAGTCCTGGAGATCCATCGTTATGGCAGCCCTCCCTGTTTGACCAGCGCGCAGTGCGCTGATAGAGATGGAGGTTTTCCATGAGCGGATACAAACAGACGATCAGGTTGCCGAAGACGGATTTTCCCATGAAGGCGGGACTCGCCCAGCGCGAGCCGGAGATGCTGGCGCGTTGGGAAGCCGACGGGCTTTACGAAAAAATCCAGGAGGCGCGGAAGGACGCGCCGCTCTACGTTCTGCACGATGGTCCGCCATTTGCGAACGGCGACGTCCACATGGGGACGGCCCTCAACAAGGTGCTCAAGGATTTTGTCATCAAATCCCGCACGATGGCCGGGTTCCGCGCGCCCTTCATTCCGGGCTGGGACTGCCACGGACTCCCGATTGAGTTCCGCGTCGTCAAGTCCTCCGCCGGGCTCACCCCGGCCGAGGTGCGCCGACGCTCGGAGGAATACGCACGGAAGTTCATCGACATCCAGCGCGCCCAATTCCGCCGCCTGGGCGTGCTCGGCGACTGGGAGCATCCGTATCTCACTTTGGATCCGGCCTACGAGGCGGACATCATCCGCTCGTTCGGCCGTTTTGTTGAATCCGGGCTGGTGTATCGCCGCCAAAAGCCCGTCCTTTGGAGCACGGGAGCCCAAACCGCACTGGCCGAAGCGGAGGTCGAATACCAGGACAAAACCTCGCCCTCCATCTATGTCCTGTTTCCGCTGACCGGCGGCGAATGGGCTGGGAAGGCGTCTGTTGTCATCTGGACGACGACGCCCTGGACGCTGCCCGCGAACCTCGCGATCGCCGTCCACGCGAGCCACGCGTATGTCGCCGTGCGGGTGCTCCTCGGCGGTGAGGAAAAAGTCCTGGTGATGGCCGAAGCCCTGGTGGACGCCTTTTGCGCCGCCATAGGTGCGGAGAGGCTGGCTGTGGAGAAGACTTTTCCGGGGTCGGAGCTGGAGGGGGTTTCCGCGCAGCATCCGTTTCTTGACCGGCTTTCCACGATCTATCCGGCGGATTTCGTCACGTTGGATGCCGGCACGGGCTGCGTCCACATCGCTCCGGGGCATGGGGAGGACGACTACCGCCTGGGCCTCGAGAGGGGGCTTGAGCTGCTCTCGCCCGTGGATGACAACGGGCGCTACACGGCGGAATGCGGGCTGCCGGACTTGGTTGGGACCTATGTCTTTGATGCCAACGAGCCGATCATCGCCCTGCTGAAAGAGCGCGGATTTTTGGCCGGGCGCCAGGACTACCAGCACAGCTACCCCCACTGCTGGCGCTCAAAAACGCCTGTTATTTTTCGTGCCGTCGAGCAATTCTTCATCCGCATCGACGACATCCGGGCCGACGCTCTGGCCGAAGTGGATTCCGCGAAATGGCTACCCCACTGGGGCCGCAACCGGATCCGGGGGACCGTCGAATCGCGTCCCGACTGGTGCATCTCCCGCCAGCGCACATGGGGGGTCCCGCTTCCGGTCTTCTACAACCAAAACGGAGACCCGATCCTCGATCCGAATGTCATCCGCCAGGTCGCGGACATCTTTGCCGCGAGAGGCACGAACTCGTGGTTTGAGCTCGATGACGCCGCATGGGCCGAGCTCGTCGGGCTTCCTGCTGGCACGACCCGCCGCAATGACACGCTCGACGTCTGGATCGACTCCGGGCTCAGCCATGAGGCCGTGCTCCGCCGCCGCCCGGAACTCGCCTTCCCGGCGGACTTGTATATTGAAGCCACCGACCAGCACCGCGGATGGTTCCAAAGCTCGCTGATGACCTCGGTCGCGCTCAACAAAAAGGCTCCCTACCGCGCGGTCCTCACCCATGGGTTCGTCGTTGATACCGATACGAAAAAGAAAATTTCGAAGTCGGCGCAGGGCGGCTACCAGAAGCCGACTGAAGCCGACCACTACGTCGGGAAATACGGCGCCGACCTCCTGCGGCTCTGGGTCAGCAGCGTCAATTTCACCGACGACGTTCCGTTTTCCGAAGAGATCTTCACCCGCCTGTCGGACGCCTACCGCCGGATCCGCAACACGCTTCGCATCCTTCTTGCGAACCTGCACGACTACGACGCCGCAAACCCTCCGGCGGCGGAATCGCTGACGTTTGTGGACCGCTGGATCCTGGCCCGCCTGCAGGAAGTGGTCGTGACGTGCCGCGAGGCCTACGACGCGCTGGAGTTCCACCGCGTCTATCACACGATCAACCAGTTCTGCGCGGTGGATTTGAGCAGCCTCTACGTCGATATCACGAAGGACCGGCTCTACTGCGACCAAGGGGACTCCCCGCGTCGCCGCGCCACGCAGTTCGCCATGCACGAGGTCTTCGATGCCCTCACGCGGCTCCTGGCCCCCATCCTGGCGTTCACCGCCGAAGAGGCCTGGGGGTATTTTGATCGATCGACCTCCGTGCACACCCGCCTCTTCCCCGAGCCGGATGCACGATGGACAAATCCCGACGCTCTCAGCGAAATGACCAGCCTGCTTGCGATCCGCGCGCGCATCTCGCAGTCGGTCGAAAAAATCCAGAAAGCCGGGGAGATCGGGAGTGCTCTTGAGGCGCGCGTGCGGCTCGCCGCTCCGGCTTCCGAGCGTCCGTTGCTGGAGCGCCTCGGCCCCGAGCTTGAGGAGCTGTTCATCCTGAGTGACCTAAAAATCACGGAAGGCGTCGACGAGGCCGTCGAGGTCAGCAAGACTCCGCACCTGCGCTGCGAACGCTGCTGGCGCCACCGGGAAGAAGTTGGTCAAAATGCCGACCACCCCACGCTCTGCGCCCGGTGCACGGAAGCCCTCGGCTAAGGAACAACGCGCCCCCGATTCACTGCACCCATGCGCCTGTTCCTTTTTCTCAGCCTGCCGCTCTACGTCGCCGACCAGCTCACCAAGTGGCTCGTGCTGCAGAACATTTCGATCCACGAATCAATCCCAGTCATCCCGGGATTCCTGAATCTCGTTCAGGTCCACAACACCGGTGCCGCCTTCGGAATGCTCAGCAACAACAACGCGTTCTTCATCGGCCTGGCTTCGGTCGCGCTCGTCATCATCGCCGTGTTGGCCTGGCGCGGGGCTTTTGTCGGCTGGCCGATGAGGATCGGGGCCGCGCTCCTGGTTTCCGGGATCCTTGGCAATCTCACCGATCGGCTCCTGCACGGGTTTGTGGTGGATTTTGTCGATGTCATCCTACCCTGGTATGGGCACTGGCCGGCCTTCAACATCGCCGACTCCTGCATCTGCATCGCCGCCGCGATCTTTGTCGTGTCCAGCTTCCTGCCCGAGAAGAAACCCGCTGCCGCGTA
Source organism: Terrimicrobiaceae bacterium (assembly GCA_041741775.1). Taxonomy (GTDB): domain Bacteria; phylum Verrucomicrobiota; class Verrucomicrobiia; order Chthoniobacterales; family Terrimicrobiaceae; genus QYQL01. The sequence goes on from JBGSJQ010000163.1 coordinate 14,560, forward strand.
GCCGGGCAGGCTTCAGTTGCGATTGATGACCAGGCAGCGTGGCTCGGTCATGTCCTCCATGGCGTAGCGGACGCCCTCGCGGCCGAAGCCGCTTTCTTTGACGCCACCATAGGGCATGTTTTCGACGCGGAATGTTGGAACCTGATTGACCATCACCCCGCCAACTTCGAGCTCGTCAAAGGCCGAAAGGGCCTTGCGGATGTCAGAGGTAAATACCCCGGCCTGCAGGCCGAAGGCCGAATCGTTGACCATTTTCAGTGCCTCCGGGAACGTGTCGTAGCTTTGAAGAACGGCTAGGGGCGCGAACGCTTCCTCGCAGAGTGCCGAGCAGTTGGCTGGAACATTTTCCAACAGCACCGGACCAAGCATTGAGCCCTCGCCCACATCCAGCGGCGTGAGTAGCCCGGCTCCGCGGTCCTTCGCCTGCTGGATCCACCCGAGAATTTTTTTGCGCTCCTCGGCGTTGATCATCGGGCCGACGACCGTGTCGGGGAGCCCGGGGTCGCCAACCATCACCTTGTCCTGGATGAAGGCGATGAGGGCGTCACGGAATGGCGCGTAGATTTCCCGATGGACCAGGATCCGCTGGACGCTAATGCACGACTGGCCGGCATATCCGTAGGCCCCCATGGCAATTTTGGGGATGGCCGCCGCCCAGTCGCAGTCCGGCTCAACGACGACCGCTGCGTTTCCGCCCAGCTCGAGAGCGACTTTTTTTCGTGCGGCGCGGGCCTTCAGGCTCCAGCCAACGACGGCGCTTCCGGTGAAGCTGACCATTTTGATGCGGGGATCCACAAGGAGCGGGTCGATGTGAGCGTGGCCAAACGGGACGGTGTTCACCTGCCCGGGAGGCATCCCGGCCGCATCAAGCACCTCGGCCAGAAGAAGGCTCGAGAGCGGCGTCTTCAGGGCTGGCTTGAGAATCATCGTATTGCCTGTCGCCAGGCAGGGAGCCACCTTGTGGGCGACAAGGTTGAGCGGAAAGTTGAAGGGCGTGATGCCGAGGATGACCCCGATCGGAAACCGCCGCACGAGCCCGAAGTGGCCGGCGCCCGGCGCGCTGGCATCCATCGTGACCCCATGCCCCTCGTCGCTGAGCGCGAGCGCAGCCGCAAACCGGAAGGTCAGCTTCGCCCGCTCGACCTCGGCCTCCGCAAACGTCACCGGCTTGCCCGCTTCCG
>JBGSJQ010000164.1:0-18075 GCA_041741775.1 Terrimicrobiaceae bacterium
CGACTGCCCCCATTTCCGCCCCCGCCGCTTCCCCGGACTCCGGCCAGATCGCCGTCGCCGTGGCCCGCTGGCTCGAGCAGGCCCACTACAGCCGCCAGAAGCTCAACGACGAGATGTCGGCCAAGCTCCTCACCACCTACCTCGAGCTCCTCGACTACAACCGCCTCTATTTTACCCAGAAGGATGTCGATGAATTCACAGCCAAATACGGCGACTCCCTCGACGATGCCATCTTCAGCGGCGATCTGAGCCCCGCTCAGGACATCTTCGCGCGCTTCAAAAAACACGTCGAGGACCGGGTTGAATCAAACAAAAAACTCGTAAAGAAAAAATACGATTTCACGGGCAAGGAGACCGTCCAGCTCAACCGCCAGAAGGCCCCCTGGCCGAAGGATGACGCCGAGGCGGACAAGCTCTGGCGCGATCGGGTCGAAGCCGAGCTCCTCCAGGAACACCTGAATGAATTCCAGCTTCGCCCGCCGGAAGAGACCGTTATCAAGCGCTACGACCAGGCCCTGCGCAATGTGCGCGAAATGGAGAATGATGACGTCGTCAACACGTTCCTCAGCGCCCTGGCCCAAACCTACGACCCGCACTCGGAATACCTCAGCCCGAGCGAAATGGAGAACTTTAACATCTCCATGAAACTCTCTCTCGTCGGCGTCGGAGCCGTGCTCCGCAGCGACGACGGCTACGCCCGCGTCATGGAAATCGTCCCCGGCGGACCCGCTGACCTCGACGGGCACCTCAAGGAAAACGACCGAATTGCCGCTGTCGCCCAAGGCAATAACGAATTTGAGGACGTCGTCGATATGAAACTCGACAAGGTGGTCGAGAAGATCCGCGGCAAAAAAGGCACGGTCGTCCGCCTCCAGGTCGTCCCCGGTGACGCCACGGACCCCTCGAAGCGCCATATCGTCCAAATTACCCGCGATGAGGTGAAGCTCAAGGACTCCGAGGCCAAGGCCGAGGTCCTTGACGTCCAGGGCGCAAATGGCAAGACCACCCGCATCGGATGGATCACGCTTCCTTCATTCTACGCCAATATGGGCGGCGGCGGCTCTGCCAAGAGCACAACCGAAGATGTCGCAGCCCTCATCGGCCGCCTCAAGCAGGAGGGCATCGAGGGCCTCGTGATGGACCTTCGGAAGGACGGCGGAGGCTCCCTCGAGGAGGCCATCAACCTCACCGGGCTCTTCATTCCGAAGGGACCGGTCGTCCAATCGAAGGACCCCAACGGAAAAATCACGGTCTCCAGCGACACGAACCCCGGCATCGCCTACACCGGCCCGATGGTTGTCGTGATGAACCGCCTCAGCGCCTCCGCCAGCGAGATTTTTGCGGCGGCTCTCCAGGACTACGGCCGCGCCGTCATCGTCGGCGATGAGCGCAGCTTCGGCAAAGGCACCGTCCAGACCGTGTTGGATATCGGTCGTGTCATGCCGTTCTTCAGCCTTGGTGCGGCGGATGCCGGCGCACTCAAAATGACCATTCAGAAGTTCTACCGAGTGAAGGGCGGTTCGACCCAGCTCAAGGGCGTCGAGTCGGACATCGTCCTGCCCTCCCGCACGGACAACGTGGAGATCGGAGAGGGCTCTCTCAAAAACCGCCTCGAATACGACGAGGTCGCCCCGGTCCGGATCACCGAGTCCCCGACCTCGCTCTTCCTTGACGAGCTGCGCACCAACTCACAGTCCCGTGTGGCCGCGGACCCCGAGTTCGCCTACGTCTCCGACGACATGACCCGCCTCCACGAGCGCATCGCCTCCAATAAAATCTCGCTTAACGAAAAAGAGCGCCGCGCCGAGCTCGCCGACGATAAGGCCCGCAAGGAGGCCCGCAAGGCCGACCGCGCCCAACGCGGCCCCCTCATCACCGCCAAGGTCTGGCAACTCACACTCGACGACGTTCGCTCAAAACGCGAAAAACTCGAACCGGTCGCCTACGAGCGTGAACGCGAAAAACATTACGCCGACCCGGAGGAGGCCGAGGCCGAAAAACGCGAGGGCCCCCAACCCCCGGAACCCGACCCGATCCGCAACGAAACGATCCGCATCATCGAGGACCTCATCAACCTCACCCACCAAAATAAAACGGCCAGCGTAAACGAGGGCTGACGGCTGAAGAGGGTGTCGTCCATCGGGCGCACCCCAACCTTCTGGAGGGACCGGCTCCGTCCGGTCCGTCGCTTCTTCCAAAAAAAAATCGGACGACACGGAGGTCGTCATTCCAATTTGTGGTTGGGGCCGCCTCGACGGTCATTGTGTCAAAAGGCCTGAGTCAGTGACCCCTCCGCCAAAGCTGGCTCCGCACCAGCCCCCAGTCCCGGGTCTTCTCGCCCTTTAGCGAGAACCCTTGCGCCCTGATCCAAGGCGACGGGTCTTCCAGCCGCTGCGCCGGCAGGCGGGTCGCCACGCGGAAAAACCGATACATCAGCCAAAGCACGGCCTTTGCCCGGTAGCGCGCAGCTCCGCGAGAGGGCACATGAAAATCCGTCACGATCCAAGCGCCCTGCGGCCCGCACGATGGGGCGAGCACGCCCACCACCTGCCGCAACTCCTCTCCCGCAAAGCAATCCAGAAAAAAGTTCGTGACGACGAGATCAAATGGACCGGCGGGCGGCTCCCACCCCGGCAGCTCCGCCTGAACCCAATTCACCCGCGCCTCGGAGATCCCTTGCTGCGCGAGGTGACACTTCGCCACCGCCAGCATCCCGGCGCTGGCATCCACGCATGTCACTCGCGCCTCCGGAAAAGTCTGCAAAAACGCCCCAAGAAACTTCCCGTGCCCTTCCCCGGCCACCAGCACACACCGGGGCTCCAATGTCGCCAGAAATTCCAACCGGCTCCGCTGCAGAAGCCCCCCGGCCAGAACCCGCTCCATCCAATGGTAGTGCGGGGCAAGAACGTCAAACCCGCGCAGGGACATCGACCCGTCCTCCGCCAAAAACCTTCCTCCGGTGCCACCAGAGTCCCGAGGCCAGAGCCCCAAGAGAATACGCCAGCACGTCCCCCCAGTCCCCGGTTCTCCCGGGCACCAACATCGGACCGATCCACTCGCAGATCAGCGACCAGATCCCAAGGTGCATCGCAATCTCCAAAACCGTCGGCGCTCGGTCGTCTGCACGCCATCTCAACTTCCTCTGAACCCAAAGCACGGGCGGCAGGGCGGCCGGGATCACCCAGAAATCGTTGAACCAACAGTGAAGGAGGTCGGAGGGAAATGCGGACTTCAGCCAAAGCCGGTTCACGAGATACGCCCCGCAAGCCGCGAGGCAAAGGGGATCACAAAGATACCGGAAGCGCCTCACAACAGCGCAAACATCGCGAAGCCGACCCCGGCCGCAAGAAGATATTGGGCAATTAAAATGGCCATAACTGACGACCGACATACGCCGGGCGCACGGCTATGTCAAATACCCAGAAGCCCACCAAGGCCTACCCCTCCCCGCTGTCCTTCTCCCGCATCTGCGAGCGCAGGAGATCGTGCAGGGTGAAAAGACCAAGGAGGTTCTTTTCCGGCGTCACAAGAAGGACGACATTCATCGGTGCCTCGACGAGAGACATCTCGATGTCCTTCAGAGCGTCTTCGGGACTCACACAAACAGCCTCCTGCACCTCGGGAACCTCCCCTCCGTTGACAAAGGTCTCAAGTTCGCCTCTCGCCACCACGCCCTCCACACGCCCCTCGCGATCCACCACCGGATACACCGCGTAGGGGGTGGACTCGATGAGCCGTCCGATGGCGTCCGGGGTCCACTCCCGCACGCTCTTTGGCTGGAAATTGGCGAACGTGGCCACCCGCCTCTTCTTCCAGTCCGAAAGGCTGCGCACCTCGATGTGCTGCTCCATCTCGACGCCGCTGTCGATCAGCGCCTGGCTGTAAAAATTCTCCTTGCACATCGCGCGGCTGATCCCCTGGCTCACCAGCGCGGCCATCATCAGCGGCGGAACCAGCGCGAAATCATGCGTCATTTCAAAGACGATCAGGATCGAGGTGATCGGTGCCCTCACGACCGCCCCAAGGCAGGCGCTCATTCCGACCACCGTCAGCACGCGCGTGTCGTCGGCTCCCAGCAACGTGAAGGCCTCTAAGCACTTTCCGCACAGCCCGCCGGCCATCGCTCCCAAAAACAGCGTCGGCGCGAAAATACCCCCGCAATTTCCCCAGGCATAGGCCGACGTCGTCGCCAGCCACTTCGCCAGAAGAAGCACCACCAGCGCCGGAATCAGGATCTCCCCGTGCAGGCAGCTCGTCAGGTCCTCATAGCCCAGGCCGAGCACCCCGGTGCGCCCCAGCGTCGCAAAGACCACGCAGGCCGCCGCCCAGTTGACCATTGCCCCCATGAGCGGCCTCCCCCACAAAGGCAGCCGCGACGTGCGCCGGATGTGCGACATCCACCCAAGCGTTGTCTTCTGGAACCCCACCCCCACCAAAGCCGCGACCGCCCCCACTGGCAGCGCGGCCAGATAAGTCCAGGCATGAAAGTCCGACATCGCGGGAATCACAAACGCCGCCTCGTTCCCCTGCAGAACGTAAAGCGTAAAAACCGCTGCGAATGAAGCCAGCAGGATCGGCCCAATCGAACGGCTGTTGAGATCCTCAATGATCTCCTCCAGGACGAACGTCACCGCCGCAATCGGCGCGTTGAACGCCGCAGCAAGACCCGCCGCAGCCCCACACGCGGTGATCGTCCGCCGCCGGAAATTAATCAGCCCCAGCCTCCCTCCCATCACCGAGGCCAACCCCCCGGCAAGCTGCACCGTCGGGCCCTCGCGCCCAAGGCTCAACCCTCCCCCGACACTGATCGCCCCCGCCAGAAACTTGACCCACACAATCCGGAACGGAACCTTGCCCATGTCCCGCCAGTAGGCAACTTTCAGCTGCGGGATTCCGCTTCCCGCCGCCTCGGGAGCGAAGTGCCCGAGCAAAAACCCGCCCGCCAGCCCCACGGCCGCAAAAACAAAAAAACCAACCACGGCAAATTGCCAGACCGGTCCATCGGCCAATGGCACCCAGATCCACCCGTAGATCGCCTGAATTGCCCGGTGGAACATCACTGCCGCCAGCGCCCCCACCACTCCCGCCAAGACCGTCTCCAACACCGACCGCGTCGGAGGTGGCAGCTTCTGGATCCACCTTCTCAAATCAAACATTCCAAGCATCCAAACCTCCCGACCACGAAATTTCAAGATGTTGACCAAGAAATCTCCCCCCCTCCGTAGCGAACAGGAACATTCCAGAGCCGCAGCGATCCCACCCGATTGCCCCCCCCCTCCTCCCGCCTCGCCAAGAAATTCTTCGCAGAAATGCTTGCCCGCCCGCCCCGGACTGCTAATCTGCTCACCCCATCGGCTGGGTAGCTCAGTTGGCAGAGCAGAGGACTGAAAATCCTCGTGTCGGGGGTTCGATTCCCTCCCCAGCCATTTCCATTTTTTTAACCCGTTGGCTTACTGCTGGTTATGGAATTTCGAGCAGGCTATAAAAAGGGAAACATAACCTCTACCTGGTCAAGCTGTCCCTGCTTCGCGCTCGTGGCTTAGCTTCCAAGCCCTCCGCCTTCGCCGCCTAGCGTTGCCGGTTGCCTCATGTCATTTTCGGGGTGTGCCGCTTGGATAGCTCCCGCGCCTTCCGGTAGTGTTCGCTCTGCGGGATGCCCCGCCGGGCAAGGATGCCGTCCGCAAGGTCCGCCTCGATCTGGCGAAAGGCCGCGTCATGCTCCGCACGCGTGATTGCGCCCTCCCGCAACGTCCACTGGAGTGTGTTCGCAACCTCCAACTCCGCAAGCAGGGTTGTAAGGGATGCTCTCAGTGAACCGCGCCGCCAGCGGGGCCGCGTAACGGTGGAAGAAATCGCCGGGGAGTAGCAGGGCAAGGAGGAAACTGGAATCGCAAGCGGTCACTCTCCGCGCTCCTTGGAAAGCATGGTCACGGCGCTGCTGGGTACGAAGCCGGGCGCCAAAGCAGGCGAGCGAGCGCGTGGGCCGGGGGATTGACGTCTTTTCAGCGCCCCGGCGGCGTGGTAGGGTGGACTGCGTGATGCGCCGTCTGCTTTCCGTTTTCCTGTTTACCCTGCTGCTTCCCTCTGCGCATGCGCAGGGAATCAAAGCCGTTATCCAGTCCCTTTCCGCGACAGAGGAGCCGAGGGCCTCTGAGCTCTCGCCAGCGGAGCAACTGGATTGGGTTCGACAGCAGTTGAAAGAATCGCCCGAGGAGGAGGCTCTGGCCAAAGTGATGCGTCCGCGTCTGGAGAATGCCGGCCTACCGCCCTCCACGCTGGAGGATTTTCTGGCGGCGGCGAGGGAGGCCCGAATGAGCTACCAGATGGCGATTGACGCGCTGAGCGGGATCCTGGCCGGGGAGAGCGATCCCGCTGCTCTTGAGCCTGCAGAAGTTCCCGCCAACGAGCGGGAGGCATCGGAAATGCGCGATACGCTCCGCCGGGAGGACCTCACCGCCCGGGCTTCCGAGAGCGAGGTTCATATTCTCCAGAGGCAGATTGTCCAGCAGCAGGCCTTGTCGGACAGGTCGAGTGCCGAGCTTCGCCAACTCAACGAGGAGATCGCCTCGGCCAAATCCCCGGAAGCTGCTGCGAGAGCGCAGATCGAAAGCGAGTTGGCCACGCTTGAGAAGCGGGCTCTCGACGCTGCGATCTTTTCTGCGAAATGGAAGATCGCCGAGCAGAGCGCGACGCTGAAGCTGGCCAGAAGCTCAGCAGACTCGATCCGGGCGGCACTCCACGAAGCCGGGTTTGACCGCCAGTTGGATCCCCGGCGCGTCAAGAAGCAGATCAGCGACATTGCCCGCGAAACGGCGGATGCCGAAAAGGCCCTGGCCGATGCCGTAAAAGAGCAGGACCAGGCCCAGGCCGCCCTCGCGAAACTAAAGGCCGATCCGGTTGCCGCCGACAGCCCGCAATTGGGCGCTGCGCAGGACCTTGCCTCCGCCGCACAGGGGCTGGTGGTCGCCCTGCGGGGATCGGTGAGGGTCCTTGACATCGAGCGTGCGCACTGGCTTTCCGTCAAGGATCTCACGGAGAACGCGTCACCGGCCGAGGTGCGGGATGCGGTGAATGACACACGCGATAATCTCCGGCTTTGGGAAGAGTGGCAGCCGACGATTGACAAGAAGCTCATTGAGGCCAAAGAAGCCCTCGCGGCAGCTCAGAAGGAGATGAAGGAGGCTCCGCCAGGAGAGACGCGGAAGGCTCTGGAGAAGGTTTTTGGGATGGCACAGAAGCGGGATGCAGCGCTGGGTGCGCTGGTCACCCGCGCGAAGAGCATGGCAGCGACTCAGGAGGAGTTCTTGCGCGAGGTCGAGACGATGTTGAGCCGCGAAGGGGTTGCGCGTCGGTTCGCCCGCGCGTGGGATGGGTTTCAGGCGACGGTGGCCCTGATTTGGAAGCACGAGCTGTTTTCGGCCGGTGGCAACAGCATCACGGTGGGAAAAGTGGCGATGTCCGTGCTGGGATTCATCCTTTCCCTGGTTCTGGCCGGAATGATTTCCCGGCTGGCTTCGCGGGCTGCTTCAAAGAACTTCCGCCTGGCTGAGACCCAGCGCACGTTGTTCGAGAAGAGCGTGTTCGTGCCTGTGGCCGCGCTGTTTGTGTTGACGGTGCTCTACTGGTTGAACATCCCGCTGACTGTCTTTGCGTTTTTTGGCGGCGCACTGGCCATCGGGGTGGGGTTCGGGGTCCAGAACCTGCTGAACAATTGTATCAGCGGGATCATCCTGCTGCTCGAGCACCAGATCAAAGTGGGGGACATCATCGAGGTGGCGGGGAGCACGGGGAAGGTGACGCACCTCGGGAGCCGGTGTTCGCGGATCCGACAGTTCGATGGTGTCGAATTGCTTGTGCCGAATAGCGCATTTTTGGAGAAAGAGGTGACGAACTGGACGATGGCCGACCCGCACCACCGGTATGATTTTGTGATCGGGGTGGCCTACGGCTCCCCTGTTGAAAAAGTGATGGACCTGCTGCTTTCGGCCGTGGAGCGTCAGCCTGAGATCCTTCGCGAGCCGCCACCCGGGGTCTTTTTCGAAGAGTTTGGAGACAGTTCGCTCAACTTCCGGATTCTATATTGGCTGGAGCTGGGCGGGACGTTGGATCCGAGGCTGGTTGGGAGCCAGGTCCGGGTGAGGATCGACCGGGACTTCCGTGCGGCGGGAATTGAGATCCCGTTCCCCCAGCGCGACCTGAATCTGCGCAGCGCAGGAACAGTGAGCGTCCGCCTCGAGCGACCGCAGGCGGACTGACGCAAAATCGCAGCTTGTGGGCCAGGGGGATTTCGGCGAGGTTCCGGGTTCTCACATGAAAAAGTCCGGTTGCCTGATGGTATTTTTGTTCGCTGCGGTTTGCGCGAGCATGTTTTTGAACTTGATTTTGCTGGCCACCATCGGAGCGGGTGGAGGCAAGCGCCTGGGTGGGGTCCGCGTCGTTGAGCCAAAAGTTTTTGAGGAGAGGGTCCTGGTGCAGGGGTCGGACAGTTCGTCGAAGGTGGCGGTGATTCCGATGGACGGCGTCATCTCCTTTGGCGCTGCGGGCAGCCTTGGGGATTCGATGGTTGACGACCTGAAGACGGCGTTTGAGCAGGCGGCCGACGATGAGGAAGTGAAAGCCGTCGTGCTGCAGGTTGATTCGCCTGGCGGAGAGATCACCGCCTCCGACGTCCTCTACGATGCGATCTGCCGCCTGGCCCGTCACAAGCCGGTTGTCGTATATTTCAATTCGATCGGGGCCTCGGGGGCCTATTACGCAGCCTGCGGGGCGAATTGGATCATGTGCAACAACACGACGTTCACCGGCAGCATCGGCGTGATTATTTCCACGCTGAACTACAAAGAGCTCTTCGGAAAAGTCGGTCTCCAGTCGGTGGTCTTCAAAAGCGGGAAGTTCAAGGATATGCTGAGCGGGGCGCGGGACCTGAGTCCAGAGGAGAAGGAATACGTGCAGGGCCTTGTGATGCAGAGCTACGATAGGTTTGTTGGGATCGTGGCGCGTTCGCGCAAGCTCGATGAGAAGTTCCTCAGGGAGGGACCGGCGGACGGGAGGGTTCTCAGCGGAACCGATGCCTATGCGGTCAAGCTGGTCGATCAACTCGGTTATATTGAAGACGCATACGACAAAGCCGCCGAGATGGGTGAAGCCCCCGGTGCGCAGGTCGTTCGCTACGAGCGTTCCTACAGCTTTGATCGGTTCTTCCGCCTCTTCGGCGAGTCCCGGGCCTCCTCCAAAGTGGAGATCAACATCCTGCCTCAGCGTGTCGAGCTGGAACCCGGACGGGTGTATCTCCTGCCCTCGTTCTTTGCGCCGTGAGGCGGTCGGAGGGCAGGGAGATCCCTGCAGAATGAGAGGCAGGATGCCAACGACCGCTTTAGTGGTTGCACGGTAAAATGATGAAATGAGAATTTCTCCCCTGGACTGGACGCAAGGCACGGATATTGCTACCTTCCCCGCATGTCGGCTGTCGCCTCGTCGTTTTTCCCGTTCAAGTTGCGCGAAGCGCGGCGGTGGCTGAACGGCCCCAGGCTTCAGAGCAGCTTTTTCGGCCTGTGGACGCTCGGCGTCTTCGCCTTCCTCTACATCCCGATCATCCTCCTCGTCATTTTCTCGTTCAACTCGTCGAGGCTGAATATCCGATGGGAAGGGTTTTCGACCAAATGGTATGAGGCGCTGCTCTCAAACAAGACGCTCATCGTGGCATTCCAGAACAGCCTCGTCGTGGCGTGCGTGACCACCGTTCTCGCTACCCTGCTGGGCACGATCGGAGCCTGGATGCTCTACCGCTACAAGTTTCCGTTCCAGCGCGCGATCGGTCTCCTCATCTTCGTGCCAATGGTCATGCCCGAGGTGTTGATGGGCGTGAGCCTCCTGGTCCTCTTCGTCCAATTGCTGAACATCCCGCTCGGATTTCCCACGCTCATCATCGCCCACACGACGTTCTGCTTCCCCTTCGTGCTGGTCGGCGTCCAGGCCCGCTTGCACGGGATCGATCCTGCCTTGGAAGAAGCCGCCATGGACCTCGGCGCGACACCTGTCCGGGCGTTCTGGCTGGTCATCGTCCCTTACCTCATGCCGGCCATCGTCTCGGGGGCGCTCATGTCGTTCACCCTCTCGCTCGACGAATACATCGTCAGCGTCTTCACCACCGGGTCCCAAACCCAAACGCTTCCGCTGAAAGTCTTCGGCATGGCCAAGGTCGGGTTGAACCCCCAGCTCAATGCCCTCAGCGCCCTCTTCATCGCAGGAACCGTCCTGCTCGTCCTCTGCAGTCAACTGATCAGCCAAAGAAAAACCACATGAAAACAAACCACACCCTGATAGCCGCCCTGGCCGCGTTCGCGCTGGCCGGTTGCGGAAAATCACCGGAACCCGCAAAGACCGAGGCCCAGCCCGGTGCCTCACCGGCCCAGACCCAGCCAGCCAGCAAGGACCTGAGCGTTTTCTGCTGGTCGGAATACATCCCGCAATCCGTCATCGACCAGTTCGCTAAGGAGACCGGCATCAAGGTCTCTGTGGAGAACTACGCGTCGAATGAGGAGATGCTGGCGAAGCTGCTCGCCGGCGGCGGAACCTACGACATCATCCAGCCGAGCGAGTATGTCGTCGGGGCCCTGGCGAAGGATGGACTGCTTCACCCGATCGACCATGCGGCCATACCCAACCTCAAAAACATCGATCCGAAGTTCCTCAATATGAGCTTCGATCCGGGCAACAAGTTCAGCGTGCCATTCATGGCCGGCACCGTCGGCATCGTGGTGAACACCGAGAAGATCACCGACGAGATCAAGGGCTTCGGCGATGTCTTCCAAGAGAAAAACAAGCAGAAGATCGTGGTGCTCGACGACGCGCGCGAAATCGTCACCTGGGGGTTCTTTGCTCAGGGGACGCCGATCAACGACGTGACCGACGCGAACCTCGAAAAGGTCAAGCCGCTCATCGCCGGCTGGCTGCCTCTGGTCAAAGTCTACGACTCCGACAGCCCGAAGACCGCTCTGCTCAATGGCGACGTCGATCTCGGTGTCGTCTGGGGCGGAGAGGGGGCCATCCTCCTCAATGAGGACAAAAAGTTCAAGTGGGTGATCCCGGCCGAGGGCACGCACCTCTTCATCGACAGCCTGGCGATTCCCAAGACCTCGAAGAACGTGGCCAACGCCGAGGCGTTCATGAACTTCATTCTGCGCCCGGATGTCAGCAAGCAGATCTCCGACGCGTTTCCGTATCTAAACCCGAACATGGCCGCCCGCGAGTTGCTCACGCCCGAACAGCGTGCCAACCCGGCAAGCTTCCCCTCGGATGAGGAGCTCGCCAAAATGCAGATCTTTGAGGATATCGGCCAGCAGGGCTCGAAGATCGACGAGATCATCACCTCTCTGAAAGTCCAGTAACGCCATGGCCGGCATGGCAGCAGCCCCCGTGACCGGAGCAAAAGCGTTCCGGCGCAAGCCCGGCCTCGTGGCCTGGCTGGTCCTGCTGCCATTGCTGGCCTGGCTGGTCGTGTTCATCGTCGTCCCGACGGTGATGCTCGTGATCGTGAGCTTCGCCGAGCGGGACGCCCTCGGGCGGGTGGTCTACAACTTCTCGTTCGACAACTACATACGGGCGTTCGACTGGATCTGGCTCAAGGTTCTCCTCCTCTCGGTTTGGTATGCCCTGCTCACCACGATCATCTGCATGGCCATCGGATATCCGGCGGCATACTTCATCGGCCGGGCACCGGAGCGCTGGCGCGGAATCCTTCTCATGCTGGTGATGGTGCCGTTTTGGACGAGCTTCCTGATTCGCACGTATGCCTGGATCACCATCCTCAGCAAGGAGGGACTCGTGAATACCGTACTCATGTCCACCGGTCTCTTCGCGGAGCCGCTGCCCTTGCTCTACACGCCTTTCGCCATCGTGCTGGGGCTGGTTTACAATTTCCTGCCGTTCATGATCCTGCCGATTTACACGAGTGTTGAGAAGCTGGACGGCGCGATGATCGAGGCCGCCTACGACCTCGGGGCCGGCCCGACCCGCGCCTTCGCCCAGGTCATCATTCCCCTCACCAGCCCGGGTATCACGGCCGGAGCATTGCTCGTCTTTATCCCGTCGATCGCCATGTTCGCGATTACCACCCTCATGGGAGGCGGAGCCAATCCGACCATCGGCGAGGTCATTTTCAAACAATTCACCTCGGGCCGAAACCAGCCGTTCGGAGCCGCCCTTGGCACGTTGCTGCTGGTCATCTTTGTCGTCGCCCTCTGGCTGACACGCGGTCAGCGGGAAGACGAGTAACCGCGTCGCACTTCCGCTTTTTTTTAGAAGCTTTTGAAGAAAATCCAAGAAGAAGACCTTACAGTTTTCAAACCACCGCCCACCTGGAGGTGCATGCCGGCGGTCGCCAGGAGAGAAGCCTCAAAGCAGATACCCGGCCGGCAAGAAATCCCTGCTCGCCAAGGCTTCGGAAATGCGCTGCAATCCTCCCCATGAGCGAACCGACGATTGCTGCGAAGGCCCCTGTGAAAGCGGAACTGGAAGAGGGGAAGGACTACTACTATTGCACCTGTGGAAAGTCGGCCGGACAGCCTTTTTGCGATGGCTCCCACAAGGGGAGCGAGTTTGCTCCGAAGAAATTCACAGCGGAGAAGACGGGGCCGGCGTGGCTTTGCCAGTGCAAGCACACGGCAAACACCCCGTATTGCGACGGCACGCATAAGGGCCTTTGACCGAAAGCGCGCACGACCGCGCGTAGCCGCGGTGGTTTCCGCTTTTCAGAAGCCTTCCGGGGGGAGCATGATAGGCCGATGGATTATTTGGATCGTGCCCGGCGGGTCTTTGAGACTGAGATTGGAGAGGCAACGGCGGTCTGTTCCCGGTTGGACGAGGGCTTTGGGCGGGCGGTCGAGGCCGTCAAGTCGGCCGTCGAGAACCGTAGGAAGGTCGTTGTGCTCGGCGTGGGAAAATCAGGCCATATCGGCGAGAAGATTGCCGCGACGCTAACGAGCACCGGATCTCCGGCGGTCGTTCTCAACTCGCTGAATGCCCTCCACGGAGATCTAGGGGTGGTGGCCGACGGGGATGTCGTGCTGGCCTTGAGCTACAGCGGAGAGACCGATGAGCTGATCGCCGTGCTCCCAGCTCTGACGCGAATGGGGGCCCCCATTATCGCGATTACCGGGAACACCGACTCGACGCTGGCGAAGTCTGCGGTCGCGGTGCTGGACGTCGGCATTTCGCGCGAGGCCTGCCCGCTGAATCTCGCTCCGACATCGAGCACGACGGCGATGCTGATCCTCGGCGATGCCCTCGCAATGACCCTGCTCGAAGCGCGCGGATTCCGCAAAGAAGACTTCGCAAGGTTTCATCCCGGCGGCAGTCTCGGTCGTGGTCTCCTGCTTCGCGTAGGCCAAATCATGCGCCCGCCCGGCGACCTCGTTATTCTGTCGCCATCGGCCACTGTTCTCGAAGCCGTGCAGGGGATGACGTCCCGGCGTGCGGGAGCGGCTGTCATCGTGGAGGAGGGCGGTCGCCTTGCCGGCATCTTCACCCACGGCGATTTCGCGCGCCATTTTCCCGGAACGCCTGACATTGGGGCCAGGGCGGTCGGTGAATTTATGACGCGGAACCCGATCACCATTTCCGGTGACAAGCTCGCGGCCGAGGTGCTCCAGGTGCTGGAACACCACCGAATCGACGATCTGGTGGTGGTCAACGACGACGACCAGCCGATCGGGCTGGTGGACTCGCAGGATCTGACGCGCCTGAAAATTCTCTAAGGCTGCGGCCATGCTTCTGGCCTTCCACAAACCCTACGGGGTGCTCTCGCAGTTCACGCCGGATGGCAGCGCCCATCGCACGCTCGCGGAATTTGGATTTCCGCGCGGGGTCTATCCGGTCGGCCGCCTGGATGCCGACTCCGAGGGGTTGCTCCTCCTCAGCGACGAGCCGCAGTGGAATGCAGCCCTTCTGGCTCCAGGCCGTCATGTCGAGAAAACGTATTGGGCCCTCGTCGAACGCGAACCGTCTCCCGAAGCGCTCGAGCGGTTGCGCGAAGGCGTGCTTCTGGAGGGACGGATGACGCGCCCGGCAAAGGCCCGACTGCTCACTCCCCAGCCCGTGGTTGTTCCCCGCGATCCGCCGGTCCGCTTCCGAAAAAATGTCCGCGACGTCTGGATTGAGCTGAGGATTGTCGAGGGGAGGAACCGTCAGGTGCGACGGATGACAGCCGCCGTGGGACATCCGACGCTGCGGTTGATTCGCGTGGAGATCGGGGGCCTTTTGCTGGGCGACCTTGCCGCCGGAGTTTGGCAGGAAATTTCTGTTCCCCGTCCTTTTTCGCTTTTCGGGGCGCCGTCGCCGTGCGATGAAACCCCGCACGCATGAGACCCTGCCTCCCGACCACTTGCCCGGCGGTCCGCCGGTTGACCCTTCGATTCCTCCTCCTCTCCGCCACGGCTCTCCTCTTTTCCTCGTGTGCCGCGATCGAACGCCGGGCCGAAGAAAAACGCCACGCCGCCGAGCGCGCCGAAACCCTTGCCCAGCATGCCTCCTGGCGTGAGGGATCCGCTTGGCGCTCGAAAACCTATCGCAACGAATTGCTGCTGGAGAGGCTGACCCCGGAGAACGCCTCCGTTGAAATCTCACTCGACGAACAGCGGGGACTCCTCCTCGTCGATGGGCTCGTAGCCATGGATTTCCCCGTCGCTACTGGAAAACGTTCGCATCCGACACCCACGGGGGAGTTTAAAATTCTCGGAAAAACCAAAGACTACTCGTCGAACCTCTACGGGAAAATCGTCGATGCAACGGGCACGGTTGTCCTTGCGGATGCTGACACCCGTCGGGATGTCCCTGCCGAGGGGACGTCCTTCGTCGGTGCAAAAATGCCCTACTGGATGCGGTTGAACGATTCCGGTGTCGGTCTGCACGTCGGTTACGTTCCCGGTCGCCCGGCCTCCCACGGCTGTATCCGCCTAAAACGCGATACAGCCAAGTTCCTCTTCGAAACGCTCAAAGTCGGAACTCCGGTCCTCGTGGCGCAAAAAGCCCCGTCATTCGAACCGGCCCCCAAGAGCGCCCGCTGAAACGGCGCACCGCATCCGTCGGGAGAAAAAGTTGCAGGGGCGGTTGTGCCAAATCTCGTGCGAGCGGCCAAAAGCGCCCGGCGCAATCGCCTCCACAATGCCCTTCGGTCGATCTGACCGTCTTGTTGAAACGGCGCTCTCTTTCTCGAGGCCCCCTACCCGGGCAGGCCTTTGAGAAGCTCCGCGTTGGTTGGGTATTTACGGATAAAGAAGAGGAGGCGCTCGATGGCCTCGATGGGCTTGTGGCCGGCGAGGCCGCGGCGGATGACGTTGATTTTGTGGAGGTCTTCCTCGGGAAGGAGAAGCTCCTCGCGGCGGGTGCCGGAGAGGAAGATGTCCACGGCCGGGTAGATCCGCTGGTCGCTGATCTTGCGGTCGAGGACGAGCTCCATGTTGCCGGTGCCCTTGAACTCCTGGAAAATCAGCTCGTCCATACGGCTGTTTGTCTCGATGAGGGCCGTCGCCATGATGGTGAGCGACCCGGCCTCCTCGGTGTTGCGGGCCGCAGCGAAGAGCTTGCGGGGGATCTCGAGAGCGCGGGCATCCACACCGCCCGACATCGTGCGTCCGCCACCGCCCTGGGCGTTGTTGAACGCGCGCCCGATGCGGGTGAGGGAGTCCATGAGGACGAAGACATCCTTGCCCATTTCAACGAGGCGCTTGGCGCGGTCGATGGCGAGCTGGGCAATGCGGGTATGGGTTTTGATATCGCTGTCGTTCGAGCTGGCCAGGAGTTCGGCCGAGGGAATGGTGCGGCGGATTTCGGTGACCTCCTCCGGGCGCTCATCGACAAGGAGGATGATGAGCTTCATCTCCGGATGGTTCTTGACCACGGCGTCGGCGATGTGCTGGAGGAGCGTGGTTTTTCCGGTGCGGGGCGGCGCGACAATGAGCCCGCGCTGGCCTTTTCCGACAGGGGTCATGAGGTCCATGACGCGCGTCGTATAGCGTTCGGCGGTCGTCTCCAGGCGGATGCGCTTGTTCGGGTTGATCGTGGTGAGCTCCTCGAAGACCGGCAGGTTCTGGAAGTTATCGGGGTCCTCTCCCTCGAGCTCGGTGAGCTTGAAAAGTTGGGGTCCGCGGTTGCCACGGCGGGTCTCGCCGCGGATCCACATCCCGTCGCGAAGGGCGTATTTGCGGACGACTTCCGGCGTGACAAAAATATCGTTGTTCGACTGGGCGTAGTTCCGGCGGGACTCGCGCAGGAACCCGAACCCTTTTCCTGAGACCTCGACAATCCCCTCGGCGAAAACGGGAGGGGCTGGCGGCTGGGCGGGGGCTTGCGGAGCGGGAGCAGCCGGGGCCACTGCGGCGGTTTCGTTCGGAGCGACAGGAACGGGTGCGGCCGGATCCCCCTGAGGTTGCGAATCCCCGGGCCCGGCAGAATTGGTTTGAGAGGCTTCCGCGGAGGCGGAGGTTTCCCCGGAGGCGACAGGCTTTCTGCGGCGGGGGGGGCGTGGCGGGCGGAGGCGGCGCGGACGCTTTGCTTCGGCCGGTTGCTGTTCGGAGGATTCTGCCGTGGGCGCAGAGGTGTTCGGGTCTTCAGTCATGATAGTAAAATTCAGTTGAGTTGCGCGAGGATCTCCTCGGGGATTTCAAAGTTGGCGTGCACGTCGAGGACGTCGTCATTGTCTTCCAGGGCATCGCAGAGGCGAAGGATCTGGGCAGACGTCTTTTCGTCATCAACGCGGGTGGTTGTTTGGGGAATGAAGGTGAGTTTTTGGTTCTCGGCTTCCAGCCCGGCAACGCGAAGCGCCTCGGCGACGGCGTAGAGCTGGTCCGGGGCGGTGGAGACAACGTGGTGGTCCTCGTCGCGGGTCAACTCTTCGGCTCCGGCTTCAAGGGCGAGCTCAAGGAGGCGGTCCTCCTCGACTGCAGTCAACGGAATCGTGATCTGACCGACCCGGTGGAAAAGGAAAGAAACGCTGCCGGGGCCGCCCAGGTTCCCGTGGTATTTGGTGAACAGGCAGCGCATGTCGGCGGCCGTCCGGTTCCGGTTGTCCGTGGCCGTCTCGACCATGACCGCGACCCCGCCGGGGGCGTAGCCCTCGTAAACAATTTCCTCAATCGTCCCCGTCTCGATCTCCCCCATTCCTTTTTTTATCGCCCGCTCGATATTATCGTTCGGCATACTTTGGGTGCGGGCGACTTGTATAGAAGCACGGAGGCGCGGATTGAACGCGGGGTTTCCGCCTCCAAGCCGTGCTGCGACGGCGATCTCTTTGGAAAGCCTTGAAAACAGCCTGCCACGTTTGGCATCCAAGGCTCCTTTCAAGCGCTTCACCTTCGACCATTTATTGTGGCCGGCCATGAAATAATCTCTTCAGAATAGGGTAACAGTCCGCATTCGGGATGAATTTCTCCCCGGGGAAACGGACAAAAAGTTAATACGATGTCTCGCGACTTTTTGCGGGTTTCGGCGACAGGCTTCGGGGAAATTCCCTAGCCACAATCGCTCGACGTGAGGACTTTTAGGGCAGGCTGACGGCCGTGTCAAACAATTTTATGCCGCCGCCGCCCTTCGGGTCTGATTAAAAGTGGGCGGAGGCAGTCTGACAAAAGAATCTGGCTTAAAAAGATCTGCACTTTTGAGAGTAGATCTCATTTAAGCCAGGGATGGCAAAAAGAGAAATCCCGTTCACCGAAGAAAAAATCGCGCACATCACCAAGCTGCGCAAACGTCCGGAGTTTGTTTTCAAGGCGGGAATCTTTGCGGTTGATGTTTGTCTGCAAATCGTCGATCGTGCCGCACATCCTGTTCGTGTTCTCCACCAGGAGTCATGCACCCGTAGCTCAACTGGATAGAGTGACGGCCTCCGAAGCCGTAGGTTGTGGGTTCGACCCCCGCCGGGTGCACTTTTCTTATTGTAACACTGAACCTTTAAGGACAGTTGTCCAAGAGTGCCGGATTTGCTGCAAATAGACGGAAGATGCAGACTTCTAGGAGTTTACGAAAGCCGCAGGTTTGAAACTGAGGGAAAAGTTGGACAATTGTTCGCAACCCGGTTTGTGG
>JBGSJQ010000165.1:0-6249 GCA_041741775.1 Terrimicrobiaceae bacterium
GTGAAGAAAAAACAGGCCGAGGAAGCCTCCTCCCGCGAGGCGCTTGACCAAGCCCGCCTCGATGCCACCCGCGATGTCTGGGCGGCCTACCAGGAAAACCTCAGCGCCGCGAGCCGCGTCGCCTCCGCAGAAAGCCTCGTCACCTCCACCCGCGAAAACTACGAAGCCGCCCGCGTGGCCTACAAGGAAGGCCTCGCCCCGGTCGCCGAACTCTCAGACGCCTCCAGCCAGCTCGCTTTTGCCGAATCTGACCATGCCTCCGCCGTGGCGGATTACTCGACCAGCCTCGCCGCCCTGGCCTTCGCCGTCGGAAGCCACCCCGTCAAAACCGCGCCGCCCGCCGCCGCGCAACCAAAGAGGCCAACGTTTTGACGCGTCCGGAATAGATTTTTGTCAACACCAAGTTCCGACAGGCCTGCAGAACAAGGCCAAACGTCAGGCCTCAGGGTCGCCGGAGCGAACCGCGTTGCGCGCCTTCGCCTCTCCCACCAGCACCGCGCCCCAGGCCCGGAACCGCTCAAAACCGAGCAGGCACATTCCCACCGCCACCAGCGCAACGACAAATCCGATCCACCCCAAGGCCGCTCGTTCCGCCCAACACGTCCACGCAAACTGACCCACACAAAGGACCGCAACGAAACGCAGCGTCGGCTTGCGCCCGATCACATCCACCATGAATGCCCCGAGCGGCGCTCCGAGGCACACGACGGGAGCAGCCGCGAGCCAGTTCCCATAAGCCCCCGGTTCCAGTCCCGTCGTCAAATTTTTCACCGCGATTCCGAGCGCGGAGGTAAACGCCATGATGATCACCGAGGTCGGGATGGCGATCTTCAGATCCGCCCGGCACAGCAGCACCAAAGCGGCATAAAGGACCATGTCGATCCCCACGCCGGTGACCGCCGCCACTGTCGCCCCGGAAAATAGTCCCACCGTGAATCCCACACGGAAGTCCCAACGCTCGTTGAACTCGGTCATGCCGACATGGCCCGAAATCTCACCGATCCGGTAAAAGTGCAGCACCCCAAAACTCGCCCAGATCACCGCAAAAACGAGCTTGATCCAGAGTTCCGGTATCAGTGGCGCAAGATAAAGGATGCCAAGCGGGGTCCCGATCAATGATCCCGCCATCGCGCCCTTGAGCATCGACCACGCGAGCGGTTGACGCCGTGTCAGGATGAAGATGCTCGCGCTCGTCATGCCGATGGATTGCACCGCAAAGCTGAAATCCCGCCCCATCGTTGCCGGCAGGCCGAAAAGCAGCACAAGGATCGGAAACCCCACCGTCCCGCCGCCCATTGGCGTGGAGCCCGCCACGTAACTGCCCATCGCCATCGCCAACGCTATCGGCCAGTGCGCCTTGGCCACTTCCCATTGCCCGCAGCCAAAGACAAGCCAGGCCCAGACGGCGTAAAAACCCGCAAGCCAGAGGAACCAGATCGTGAGGTGCGTTTTGCGCGGAGCTTGGATGGACATGAAAAAGTCCCCCAATTTATGCGGAATGCTGCCTCGCGTGGCAACAGGTGAGGTTCCATTGTTTTGCAAAGGAAAGCCCGCCGCCCCCATCGCGGAGGCTCTGCCACGCTCGGAAATGCGCCTTCACGAACCCCGAAGGCATCAGCCCATGGGCTCGGCAGGGTCCGGCTTCTCGTTATTGATGCTCTCGTGAAGGATCAGGGCGGCACACGCTCCAAGAAGTGCGCAGGCTGGCAGAAGCGCCATGGCCACACGGTAGGCGGAGACGGGATAGTTCGCGGCCGGATCAAGCGGCCCCGGACCAGAGGCCCAGTCCAGAAGAACGCCGAAGAGCGCCATGCCAATCCCCCCGAAAAACATCACGATCATGTTGGTGGCGGCGATGGCTGTTCCGCTCACATCGCGGTGGTTGTGCTCCACGGCGACCACAAACGAAACAACCTGCGGACACGAGGAGAGTCCGATTGCGAACATCAGCGCATAGACCTGCCACATCGCCATCGAGGAGAACAGTAGCAACAAAACTGTGCTCAGAAGGGTGAGTCCGGTCGAGCCCACCAGCAGGAGCCTCCGGTGTCCGATCCGGTCGGAAAGCCACCCGGCAAACGGACCGCCCACCAGCCACCCAACATACAGCATGGACACCGCCCCCGATGCCTCCACCTTGCTCTCCCCCGTCAGCGTCGAAATATATTGAACCCCCCACAGCGCTCCGATCACCGCAAGCGGCATATACAACGCGGTCGCAACGACCCCCACATACCATGTCTGCGGGTTTAAAAGCACGGTCTTCAGGCTGAAAAAAAACGTGGGCGCTCCTCCGCCGGGCACCAGTTTTCGATGTTCCTCCGACGCCGGTGACCGGTGCGGAACCAGGAAAAAGACAAGGGCCGCCACAAACAGCCCCACAATCCCCGCATCCCGAAGCGTGATCCGCCACCCGAAATCCTGCACGATCTCCGCAATCCCCGCATTGGCGGCAATCGCGCCCAACATCCCGAGCGATGTCGTCAGCCCGGATAGCAGCGCAAGCTTCCGACGCGGAAACCACTGCGTCGCAAGATACATGGTTCCGACAAAGGCAAACGCGGAGCCGAACCCCTGCATCAGGCGCGCCGCTCCCAGCATTTCTGCACGATGACCGTAAACTTGGAGAAAGCACCCCGCTGCGCAAATCAGCGCCGCCGGCACCAGCACATGCTTCGCGCTCAGACGGTCCAGCACCGGCCCCACCACCAACTGCATGGGAGCATAGATATAGTAATACAGCCCCAATACCCCCCCAAGAGCGCCGGCCGTCAAGGCGAAGGCTTTCTGAAGATCCGGCTCCATCACCGACGGGGCCGCCCTCACAAAAAATTCGTAAAGGTAAAATGACGCCGCCGCCCCCCAGACCAGCCAGGCTCTCACCCCGCCAGCCCCTTCTTTTTGCCCTGCCACAAATCCAGCCATCCTGCGGTTCTATGGCGCGCCCCGACGAAATGCAAACCCGCAGGCTGCGTCTTTACCAATCAGGAAATCTGGCATACAGAGGGGGCCGGGCATTCCCATAATGCCTTCGCTTCTCATATACTCGCACTTATGAAAATTTCTCTCAACTGGCTTCAGGACTTTGTGGATTGCGGACTTTCCGCCGCAGAACTGGAGGCGCTTTTCCGCCGCGCGGGGCTGGAGGTCGCCGCGATCGAGGAACGCGGGGCGGATTTCGATAAGGTCGTCGTCGCGCAGGTTCTGGAATCCGAGCAGCACCCGAATGCCGACCGCCTCAGCGTCTGCAAGGTGGATGATGGTTCCGCAACCCCTCGCCAGATCGTCTGCGGCGCGAAGAACTACAAGGTCGGCGACAAGGTCCCGCTCGCCCTTCCCGGAGCTGTGCTGCCGGGGGATTTTAAAATCAAGACCGGCAAGCTGCGCGGGGTGGAGAGCGAGGGAATGATGTGCAGCGCCAAGGAGCTTCGCCTGGCGGAGGACTCCGATGGGCTCCTCATCCTCTCCCCGGATGCCGCCGTGGGCTCAAGGATCGGTGAGCACTTTCCGAAGGACGTCCTCTTCGAACTCGAGATCACGCCCAACCGGTCCGACTGGCTGAGCCATTTTGGAATCGCCCGCGAAATCGGCGTCTTCACCGGCTTTCCGGTGACGCGCCTCGAACTCCCGGCCCCTGCGGTCACGCCGGCAGATGAAGCCGTGATTCTTGAGGACCCAAAGTGCCCGTATTACACGCTGCGCAAAATCAGCGGGGTCAAAGTCGGCCCGAGCCCGCAGTGGCTGGCAGACCGGCTCGTTGCCGTTGGCCTGCGCCCGGTCAACAACATCGTGGACATCACAAATTACGTCCAGTTTGAGCTCGGCCAACCTCTCCATGCCTTCGATGCCGGAAAGATCACCGGTGCGATCCGCGTCCGCCACGCGGCGCCCGGGGAACGCTTCCTGGCCCTGGACGGCTCCGCCCTCACGCTCAAAGAGGATTTCCTCGTCATTGCCGATGCAGCAGGCCCCGTGGCCCTGGCCGGGGTGATGGGCGGTGCGGACTCGGGGGTTTCAGCAACCACCACCGACATCCTTTTGGAAAGCGCTCTCTTTGATCCATCCTCCGTGCGCCGGGCTTCCCGAACCCTCGGGTTGTTGAGCGACTCCAGCTACCGCTTCGAGCGCGGCATCGATCCGGAAATGGTGCTCGCAGCCTCAGCCCGCGCAACCCAGCTGATCCTGGAGTGCGCCGGAGGATCGGCCGATGAGTTGGTCCTTGAGGCCGGTCAGCCGTGGACACGCCCGGTTGTTGCACTCAGACCCACACGCGTTCGCTCCCTTCTTGGCGTGGAAATTTCTGATCAGGAAATCACGGCGTCGCTCACCAAAGTCGGCTTGGAAGAACAGCCTGACGGATGGGCCATTCCTGGTTTCCGCCGCGAGCTCACCCGGGAGGTCGATCTCATCGAAGAAGTCGCCCGCGTGGTTGGCATCGAGCGGATCCCGTCCCGCACGTCAGCCAGCTTCGCCCCCTCCTCCGCCCCGGATGCTTCTTACGACTTTCTGATGGATCGCCGTCGGGCTCTCGCCGGCCTCGGATTCCACGAGGCCCGCACGAGCACGCTGGTCTCCGTGGCTGACGCCGCCTGGTTCGGCCCGGCTGTCGAACTGAAAAACCCTTTTGGTGACGACCAGTCCCGCTTGCGCACAAGCCTCCTCCCCGGGCTCCTCACCGCCCTGAAAAGAAACCTCGACCAGGGGGCCCCATCCGTGCGCCTCTTCGAGTGCGGGCGCGTTTTTTCTCCCGGGGCCGAACCCTCCCGCATCGCCATGGTTGCCACCGGCGAAGCTGCTCCCGCCAACTGGCGGGGTGGAAAATCCCGCGCGTGGGACGTCTTAGATCTCAAGGGCGCCGTCCGCGAGTTGGCGGCCGTCGCGGAGACGGATTTTATTCCGCTCGCTGAGCCTCCCGCCCCGTTTGGCGCGGCACTTCAAGTCATCAAAAACACCAAACCCATCGGCCTCCTCGGCGTGCTCCTGCCTGGAGAGGCACGGAAACTTGGCGCCACCTCCCCGCTGCTCGCCGCGGAGTTTGACGCCGCAGCCTGGCAGGAAGCACTTCCCCCGGCGACCCCGGCCCGCGCCCTCCCGAAATTCCCCGCCTCCTCGCGCGACGTGGCTCTCGTGGCTCCCCTCCCCCTCGCCTATGGCGAAGTCCGCTCCACCGTCCTAACCGCGAAGGAACCGCTTCTGGAGTCGATCAACCTCTTCGATCTCTTCTCCGATTCCACCGGAGAAAAGTTGCCGGCTGACCGCAAATCGCTGGCAATCTCCTTGACATTTCGAAGCCCCGAGCGGACCCTGACGACAGAGGAAGTCAACGCGGCCACTGCCCGCTTGAAAGCCCGCTTGCAGGAGGCTCTGGCGGTTGATTTCCGGGAATAGATCTTTCTCAACTTCACCGGATTTCGCAGCGGCCTAACCGCTGCAAAAAGATTTGCCCTTCTGTGTTCGCGATTACACGGAGCAAACTCCCGAACCGATAATAAAAATCAACCCGGAGGCTGGGCTGCCCGGCGCAATGACAGGCCTTCACTGGAAGTCAGAGCGCAGGGTGGCGGTCATCCACCCTATTACTAGGGAACGGGGACTGTTTCGAAACGGCACAAGCGGGGCAAAAATCTTTTCTTTTTTTCAGGTGAAGTCGGGTGGAGTAAGACCGCACCGACGCGAGCCAAACCACGGTGCCCGTGGCCCTCTGTAGGGAGGACAATCCCCCATCCGTTCCGCCGAGGATGTGGCGGGAATACTCGCTCAGCTCGCTGACGAAGTCCCTTGGAATTCCGGTGAGTTTTCCTCTCCAGAAGACGCCGATCGCGCGGGGCGGACATCCGACGCGGTGCGATTTCTGCCGGCATTGCCCTTGATCTTTCGTTCTTTGAATCCCCTCACTGGGCGTTTCAGGCATCAAATCTCTCGTTGCAGAGAACAAAAACGCCCCTGTGGATTCGCCAAGCAAACCAACCTTGCGCTGGCATTTAAGCATTCTTTCTGTGAATCTTCATCATCCGGCTCGTGGTGGAATGGCAGACACAGAAGACTTAAAATCTTCTGGAGGTAACTCCGTGCGGGTTCGAATCCCGCCGAGCCGATTCCCATCGGGTTACTGAACCTTTAAGGACAGTTGTCCAAGAGTGCCGGATTTGCTGCAAATAGACGGAAGATGCAGACTTCTAGGAGTTTACGAAAGCCGCAGGTTTGAAACTGAGGGAAAAGTTGGACAATTGTTCGCAACCCGGTTTGTGG
>JBGSJQ010000166.1:0-1603 GCA_041741775.1 Terrimicrobiaceae bacterium
CGGTCGATGGCGGCGATTTGCTGAAGGATGTCACGAGGATTGGATTTTTGGTTCATCGCCGGAAAGTATATGGCATCACATATACTTTGGGAGAAAAAAACTCAGCAAAATGCTTTTTCAGAGATTTTTGTCCTGCACCCACCCCCGCGTCCGGGCCAACGAGACCCTTTGATTTCTGCTCTGCCAGCCATCAACTCTCAACCTGTTTGTCAGCCAATCCCGTGGCAACGACCGTCTTATTTTTCCTTGGCTGCGGCATAGTTGGGATTCAATGGATTAGTCCCATTGGTTGCAGGGTTCAAAAATCTCTTGAATCGCTGCCCCCCGGCTTGGAGGCCGCGCCGAATTTCGCATGCCAGTCGCGATAGACGAAGGGCGATATTTCGGAGGGTTTGATCTCGCTGCGCCCTCCCCAGAACACATTCGTGTAGGACACGGGGATTCCATTTTCCTCAAGGTGGCGGTCGATCGCCGCCTTGTGGAGCAGCACGCGCTCCTTGTCGCCCCCGTGCGCGACGGCCATGATGTTGACGTTGTTGAACTCCGGCCCCGCTTCCCGCCAGTAGCAGTGCGTAAGAATCTCGTGGCGCCCCACCTCGGATCCCGCTTCCACTTCGCGCCCGGCAGGAACCGCCCAATGGAACAGAGCATTGAACCGGGTGACCCGCACGCCGCTCTGGGAGGGCTTGACGTGCTCCAAAAATGTGGAGAACCGTCCGAGCAGCTTGCGCTCCTGCAAGGACTCCGCCACGCGGAAAAATTCTTCAAGAGGCACGCCGGCTTCCCCGGCACGGGCCACCCACGGAGAGTCGGTGATTTCCTCCGGAGCAAATTCCCTCTTGAGTGCCATGAGTACCCGCCACTCGTGGTCATCCAGGTGCGTGACGCCGGTGCGGATCATCCTCGCTGGCCCCTCGCAGCGGTCTCCCGGCTCAATCGCCTTCCTCCGCACATGCCCAACCCCAAGCGCAAAAATCCCCTTGGCCGGCATCAGGCGGTAAGCCTCCGCCCCGGTCAGCTTCAACAACAGCCGGCAATGCTCATCGAGCGACTGCCCCGCAGGCACCTTCAACGTCGTCCACAACCGATACGCCTCTCCAGGAATTTTTGCATCGGTGGAACGGATGACCACATGCCCGGAGAACGGGTCCTCGCGAAACATGAAATCAAATGCCGCATCGAGTTGGTCGGCGGGCACCTTCCAGGCCACCAGTGCCCCCTCGGCCAGGTTTGTCGCCAGCAGAGTTTGGCGCACCCTGCGGATCGTCCCTGCTGCCACCATCGCCCGGATCCTTTCCAAAACCACTGGCAACTCGACGCCACTGCGCTGCGCAATTTCCTGAAATGGCTCGCGCGAAAACCCCGGAATCTGGTCCTCCGAGACAGCCAGGATACGCGCATTGATCGGGTCGGTGTGTTCGGTCATGTCACGGGCACTCTGCGGAAGCCCCGCTCCTCATGCAAGCCAACATCAGCGCCGGATGTCCTCACCTACCACCCAGCGGAAAATCCACGCCAACCCCTGCAGGGCCGCCGGGCCCAGTGCTCTCCGGCTACCGTGGCTTGCCTCCCGTTCCAGCCTCCGCCTGGAGCCGCTCCAGGC
>JBGSJQ010000167.1:0-7815 GCA_041741775.1 Terrimicrobiaceae bacterium
GGCCTCCCCGACGGGCTCCTGGTTGAACTCTGCCTCCTCGCTGCGGGCCGCCGCCTCACGCAGCACGCGGCCGTATCGCCGCCGCACAACCTCCGCCATGCTTGCAAAATCGTTTTGATGCGGCGTCCCATGGATCCGGTATTTCCGGTATCCGGCGCGATCCGGCACTCCGTCGCGGAAGCGGACCATCGAGGCGACGATGTGGGCGGAGGAGATGTTGGAAATGTCGAAGCACTCCATGATGCGCGGCGGGCGCGGGAGGCCGAGTGCATCCCGAAGGGCCTCCAGGTCGGCTTCGGGGTTGATTGTCGTCGGCAGCGACTTCCGCGTGAACCGCGTCATCGGCTTGATCGTCGTCTTGAGGTCGTTGAGCAGGTTGCGAAGCTGGGCGGCCTTCTCGAAGTCGAGCCGCGCGGCGGCGGTCTTCATGTCTTCCTCCACCTGCGCGACCCACTCCCGGCTCTGCCCGTCGAGGAAGTCGCACGCCGCCTGCACGCGCCCGAGGTATTCCTCGCGCGAGATTTTGGCCACGCAGGGCGCGCTGCAATTCTTGATCACATGGTCGAGGCAGTGTTTGAAATCCCGCTCGGTTGGAACAATCGCACGACAGGAACGCAGCCCGAACTTCTTGCGCATCGTGTTCATCGTCGAGCGCAGGGCCCCCGAGTGCGCGAACGGCCCGAAGTACCGTGCGCCGTCCTCTTTTTTCAGTCGGGTCAGAGTGAATTTCGGGAAGACATCGTCCAGGTTCACCCGCACAAGGAGGAACCGCTTGTCGTCCTTGAAACTCACATTGTATTTTGGACGGAACTCCTTGATTAGCCGACCCTCGAAGAGGACGGCCTCCGCATCGCTGCGCACGATGTGAACCTCAAGGTCCCACACGCTCTCGATCAGCGCCCGGGTCTTCGGGTCGGCGGTCATTTTCCGCGACGGCATGAAGTAACTCCCCACGCGCTTGCGCAGGTCCCGGGCTTTCCCAACATAAATCACGTGCTTCAGGCGATCGCGCATCACATACACGCCTGGTTTGTGAGGCATGTCGCGCAGCTTTGCCTGAAGATCCGGCCGTTCACTCATCGTCCGGCAAACATGCACCAACCCGGTGGGTTCCGCCAGCCGACATATCGCGATCCGGCCTTCGCCTCCCAAGGCCCCGCGAGGCTCGCTGCCGCGGGGGGATGTTTTGCTTGCTGTCCGGCACGGCGGTGTCTCTAATCCCCTCCCATGCAAGCTCTGGATCAGTGGATTGAGACGGCCGCAGGGTGGGTTTGGGGACCCTGGCTGGTGGCGCTCCTCTTCGGCACCCATCTTTTCCTCACCTGGCGGACGGGGTTTGTGCAGCGGCACCTCGGGAAAGCCATCCGCCTTTCCGTAGCGCGAGATCCAGATGCCCCCGGCGATGTGAGCCAGTTTGGAGCCCTGACGACAGCCCTGGCGGCCACGATCGGGACGGGCAATATTTACGGTGTGGCGGGCGCAATCCTTCTCGGTGGCCCGGGAGCGGTTTTTTGGATGTGGCTCACGGGGGTGTTCGGCATCGCCACCAAATACAGCGAGGCCCTGCTCTCGGTGAAATACCGCATCACCAACGAGCGCGGACAGATGTCCGGCGGTCCGATGTATGTCCTCGAGCGCGCCCTCAACGCGCGCTGGGCCGGGGTGATCTTTGCGGTTTTCACCGCTCTCGCGGCCTTTGGCATCGGCAACATGGCCCAGTCGAACGCGATCTCGGACATGATTGTGGCAAACAAGGACATTCTGCCCATGGACGTGGCCGACGGAACGCTCAAACTTGGCACGGGCGTCCTGCTGACTTTTTTCACGGCCCTCGTCATCCTGGGCGGAATCAAATCCATCGCCCGAATCTGTCAGGTCCTCGTTCCCTTCATGGCCTTCTTCTACGTGCTCGGCTGTGTGATCATCCTCATCAACAGCTGGCAGACGCTGGGCGATACGATTTGGCTGATTCTTTCTTCAGCCTTCACCGGCCAGGCTGCGGTCGGAGGATTCGTGGGAGCCGGGATTGCCGAAGCCATGCGCTTCGGGATCGCCCGCGGCTTGTTCTCCAACGAATCCGGCCTCGGCAGTGCACCCATCGTCGCGGCCGCCGCACGGACGAAGGATCCCGTCCGACAGGCGCTTGTCTCCAGCACGGGCACGTTCTGGGACACGGTCGTCGTCTGTGCCCTCACCGGACTCGTGCTGGTGGGCTCCGGGGACTGGAAGCAGGACGGGCTGAACAAAGCCGGGCTCTGCAATGCGGCGTTCACCCACCTCGGGACATTCGGCGACCTGATCCTTGTGGGAGGACTTCTTACGTTTGTATTCTCGACGATTCTCGGTTGGGCCTACTACGGTGAAAAGGCCGTGGAATACCTCATAGGACTCAAATCCGTGATATTCTACCGCTTCGCATGGGTCGCCGCCGTCTTCATCGGCTGCATCTGGAAGAGCTCGGCCATCTGGAATTTCTCCGACATGATGAACGGTCTCATGGCGATCCCGAACCTTGTCGCCCTTCTCCTCCTCAGCGGAGTCATCGCCGCCGAGACCAAACGGTATTTTTCCCAGCCGGACGAGTAGCATTTGTGGGATCAACTCCCCGATCCGGTCGAACCTTTGATTTTTTGCTCCCGCATCTGGCGAAGAGTCATTTTTTGACGAAGCGCAGAAACGTGTAAGGTTTGTCGTGAGCCGACGACATACGGATACATGAACCATGAAAACTCTCTTCACCTTCCTTCTGACCACAGCCGCCTTTGTCGCCGGGCTCTACGCGCTGACGGCATCGAAAAAATCTGAAAACCAACCAGCATCCATGAAACACCCAGACGTCACCGTCCGATTCTTGAAAGCGGACGGAACCCTCACCGAACCCGCCACCGTGCCGTATGTCACGAAGACCGAGGCGCAGTGGAAGGTGCAACTCACACCCGAGCAATACCAGGTGGCGCGGGCCGAGGGGACCGAGCGGGCATTCTGCGGGGTGTTTCACGACAACCACAAGGATGGGGTTTACTCCTGCGTCGGGTGCGGCCTGCCGCTGTTCCGCTCCGACACAAAATTCGACTCCGGCACCGGCTGGCCCAGCTTTTTCCAGCCCGTCGCGGCGGAGAATATCAGCTCGGACCGGGATACGAGTTTCGGCATGGTGCGGGACGAGGTGCACTGCACGCGGTGCGGGACGCACCTGGGACATGTTTTTCCAGACGGGCCCGCTCCCACCGGGCTGCGCTACTGCATCAATTCCGCTGCGCTCAACTTCGAGGAGAAGGGCGTGAAGAAATTGGAAACAGCGATTTTCGGAGCGGGCTGTTTCTGGGGCGTCGAGGAGGCGTTCAGCAAGGTGAAGGGCGTGAAATCGACGTCTGTCGGCTATTCGGGAGGCACGAAGAAGAACCCGACCTACGAGGACGTTTGCTCGCATACGACCGGCCATGCGGAGGTGGTCGAAGTGGAATTCGACCCTTCCGTCGTGACCTACAAGGACCTGCTGGAGGTGTTCTTCGCAATCCACAATCCCACGACCCTCAACCGCCAGGGACCCGACATCGGGGACAACTACCGCTCGGCGATCTTTTTCACCAACCCGGCGCAGGAGGCCTCGGCGAGGGCCATGATTTCGAAGCTGGAGAAAGACGGAAAATTCAGCCGGCCGATCGTCACGCAAGTCGAGCTGGCCGGCCCGTATTACCGGGCGGAGGAATACCACCAGCAGTACGCGGAAAAGCACGGCGGGGGGTTCTGCCACAAGCCGTTCTGACGGGCGCCGATTTTCGGGCTTTTCTTCTCGTTGGGCCGGTTTAATTTCTGGCGAATGAAACGATTGGACACGAGCCGCCTTGCCCGCCCCCGGCTCTGTGTGCAGTCGCTGGTGCCGGAATTCGGGGAGAATTACAAAGCCGGCTTCATCGGCTTCACCCACACGGGCTCGTCGTTGCAGTCGCGGGGGATCGCCCATTTCTCAAGATGGTCGCGGCTGAGCGACATCCATGTCTCGCACGTGCTCGTGGTGACGGGCGAAAACGAGTGCGTCGAGGTGCTGGGGGGAAAGGGTGTCGTCAAGTCCCCGCTCGACCGGTATTTCGACGATCCAAAAACACAGATCTTTTTTCGCAAGCCGAAGAAGTGCTCTGCGGCGCTTGGCCAGCGGATCGCGGAAAGTGCGCTCGCACAAGTCGGCACGAAATACGACAATCTGCTCCTTGCGGCACAGGTGCTTGAGGGCAGTTTCCTGCGGCGGTGGCTGCTGTCGCATTTCCGCGAGAGCCCGGACCATTTCGTCGGGCGTCTCTCGAACCGGGACGGCCGCTGGATTGGCGGCGAATTGGCTGCTTACTGCCTCGATTGTCAGCCGGAATTTGCTGACCGGGGAATCCTTGCCATGCCGGACCACGGCATCGATCCCCAGCAGTTTTTTGAGGACGCGGAGATTTTTTCGAATTGGCGCACGGAGCCCGAGGAGGGACCGAAGATTCCGCTGGTTCCGCCGGTGTGAAGCCGGAGGCCTACCTCGGGAGGTTGGCTCCGACACCCACGGGGTATTTGCACGTTGGCCACGCAGCCACATTCTGGACGGCCTTTCAGCGGGCTGCCGAAGCCGGTGGGTCCGTCGTCCTCCGGATCGAGGACCTCGACGCCGCGCGATGCCGGGAGGAATTCGTCGAGTCGGCCATCGAGGATTTGACCTGGCTCGGGATCTCCTGGACCGGAGCACCGATTCGTCAAAGCGCTCGAAGGGATCGCTACCTTGCCGCCTGGCGAAGGCTGCGTGATGGCGGGTTCATCTACCCGTGCCGCCGCTCAAGGAAAGATGTCGCATCCGCCTCGCTCGCCCCGCACCAAGAAGAGCCCATCTTCCCCGCCGCCTGGCGGAACGACCCCAAAGAGGCTGTCGCTTACGACGACCCTGCCGCGGTCAACTGGCGGTTCCGTGTTCCAGATGGCCGCCAGATCGCATTTCTGGACCGTCACTTCGGACCAATCGAAAAGACCGCCCTGCGTGACTTTGGAGATTTTCTTGTCTGGAACCGCGACGACATCCCCGCCTACGAGCTTGCCGTGGTGGTGGACGACGCAGCCATCACGGAAGTCGTCCGGGGTGCCGACTTGCTGACATCCACCGCACGCCAGATCCTGCTCCATGAGGCCCTGGGCCAGACCCCGCCGGGGTGGTTTCACTGCCCGCTGGTCTGCGATGCCGAAGGGCACCGTCTCGCCAAGCGCACCCCGGGCATGAGTCTCCGCGAATTGCGCCGTTCGGGGCGCACTCCGGCGGAGATCCTTGCGGAGCTGCCGTAGCCGGATTCCAGGCGGCAAAAGCGAGGAGGTTGATCCGCGCCGGGGATTCGTGTCATCATGGCGGGATGCCTGCCACAACCGCCGCCGCCATCATGGGATTTTTGGGTGTTGCTCTTGGAGCGTTCGGAGCGCACGGCCTGAAGGATATCCTGGCTGCGAATGGAACGGCAGCGATCTGGCAGACGGCTGTGCTCTACCATCTCCTCCATGCGGTTGGCTCGTTGTGGGCCTCCGAGCGCCGTCCCGCGGTGATGTGGGTGTGGATGGCCGGCGTCGCGGTTTTTTCCGGTTCCCTCTATATCCTGGCTCTGACGAATATCCGCTGGCTCGGTGCAATCACCCCCATTGGCGGACTTCTCCTGCTCGCCGGCTGGGCCATGCTTTTCAAACCGCGCAAATGAAAGCGACCCATGAGAACCTCACCGTTCGAACACGCGGAAAAGGGACCTATGAGATCACGGACGAGGTCGCGCGGGTGGTTCGGGCGAGTGGGGTGACGACCGGCACCGCGACGATTTTTGTGCGCCACACCAGCGCCAGCCTTGTCATCTATGAAAACGCCGACCCTTCGGCCCGCGAAGACCTGCACCGCTGGTTCGAAAAATGCGTGCCGGAGGACGCCCCGGACTACATCCACACGCTTGAAGGACCGGACGATTCGACGAGCCACCTTCGGATGGTGCTCACGCGCACCAGCGAGGTGATCCCGATTGCCGCCGGGCGCCTTACGCTGGGCACCTGGCAGGGGATCTTCCTCTTCGAGCACCGCCGCGCGCCCCATTCCCGAACGATCGA
Source organism: Terrimicrobiaceae bacterium (assembly GCA_041741775.1). Taxonomy (GTDB): domain Bacteria; phylum Verrucomicrobiota; class Verrucomicrobiia; order Chthoniobacterales; family Terrimicrobiaceae; genus QYQL01. The sequence goes on from JBGSJQ010000167.1 coordinate 6,100, forward strand.
TGTGCTGGTGATGGGCGTGTAGGCGGCCTCTTCCAGCGGAGGTTCTATTTTGGCTTGTCGGATTTTTTGGCTGGGCCGGGGAAATCCGCCAACGCGTCGTAGATCGGAAGGTTTTTCGCCAGCGTCGGAATGAGGTAGGCCCCCAAACAAGCCGCAAGCATCGGAAAAAACAGAGCGTAGCAGCTCGTCATCTCGAGGCAGATCACGATGCCTGTCAAAGGCGCGCGAACGCTCGCGGTGAAAAAGGCGGCCATTCCCGCCACAGCAAAAGCCAGAGGAGCCGGCACCAGTTCCGGATAAAGCGCGTGGAGGAATGTCCCGGCCGCCGACCCAACAAGTGCCCCCATCGCCACCACCGGCGCAAACAGCCCGCCGGGAGTTCCGGCCGCGTAGGACAGCGGCCCAAGAAAAAAGCGGACGAACGCCATGCCTGCCAAAACAAAAAGCTCGGGGTGCTCGTCAAGAATCGTCTGGGTGATCGAGTCCCCGCCGCCGACCCACGATGGGGCGAGCCAGGCCACCGTTCCAACAACCGCCCCGACCGCGGCGGCCTTGGCATTTGGGCTCACGCCTTCCAGGTGGGCCGAGAACGCAAGGAGCTTCAGTAGCACCCGGTTGTAGAGGAGCCCCAGAACCCCCACAACGGCTCCAAAAACAAAGAACAGCCCGACCGCCGCAGCGGGAGCCTCCGGGAGCACCGGAACCGTGTAATCCTGAGGCATGTGAAACACCGCGCGCTGCAGGAAAATCGCCGCGCAGGCCGCCGTCCCGGCCAATGTGAATGTCAGCGGCGTGATCTTCCGGAAGACCTCCTCCAGGATGAAAATTGTCCCACCCACAGGGGCATTAAAAGCGGTGGCCAGCCCGGCACCGGCTCCCGCCGCCATGAGGGATTTCCAGGCCCCCTCGAGCCGCGGAAAAAACCGTCCGACGCGCTCGCCAATAACCGCTCCCATCTGGACCGTTGGACCCTCGCGCCCGAGCAGCAGGCCTGCCGAAAGCGCCAGCCAGCCACCAAGGAATTTCACCGGAAGCACGTGCGCATGGTGCGGCTGCGAGTGTCCGCGAAGCACTTTTTCCACATCCGGCACACCGCTCCCGCCGGCATTCGGCGCGAACCGGCGCACCAACCAGGCCGCCGTCGCCGTCGCTGTGGCCACAAGCGATGCGATCACCAGCCATCCGAGAACCGGTGGCCAGGAGGACAGGGCGGTGATGAGCGCCGAGAACCAGCTCCCGCCGGCCCGCAGGGCCAACAGGAACCCCGTTCCGATCAGCCCGGTCAGCGCTCCAACAATGACTGCGCCAAAGACGAGCCAAAGGGCGGGCGCCTTGCCTTCTGGAAAATCCTCCGGGATGAAATCCACCTCCCGCTTCGCTCGTTTGTGGGTCATCCTCTCTTTGTGAAGGAAAAATTCCCGCTTATCCATGCGAAACAACATTCCTGTGGCAGCGGCCCGGCGTCCGTGCAAAACTCTTCGCATGAGCCTGCAGCCATGGATGCGCCCCTCCGACCTCTGCCCGGGAGATCAAAAATCCCTTGTGCGCGATTGGAAGGATGTCGCGCTTGACCGCGTCAGCAGCACGGAAGACCCGCTGTTCGATGTCGCGTTTGGTTCCCTGTGGTCGGAGTTCGGATCCATCGGGGAAATCGAGCAGGCCGCCGTGCTTGGCCTCCGGATGCGGTGGGATCCGGCCGTGCTCCAAGATGGCTGC
>JBGSJQ010000168.1:0-14633 GCA_041741775.1 Terrimicrobiaceae bacterium
GCTCGAGGCCGACCCGGCCCACGCACCATCGCGCAGCCTCCTCCGCCAGCTTCCGATTTCGCCATAGGGGATCCGTCGGCTCGTATCAGGCCGCCGCGCGACGGAGATTTCCATAGGAGCCAAGCCCCGCCGGATTGGAAAGGTTCAGAAATTGACACAATAAGCCGCTTGACTCCCTGCGTGAGGGTTGCCCACTCTCGCCGGCATGAAGCTCAAGACGCGAGTTGGATCATTTGGGGTGCGCGGCCTTGTCGGCGCGACCCTTCTGATTTGCGCCACCGCATCTGCCCAGGAGGTCGTCGTGGATCGCGTGGCCTACGAAAACAACCCGCCCTACCCCGAGGAGCAAAACCCGCAGCTCCCGCTCGAGGTTTACGATCCGGCGTTCGCCGAAATCCTTGGCAAGGAGCCGAAGCTCGTTCATTTGGCCAAAGGATTCGGGTTCACGGAAGGACCGGTATACCTTTCTGTCAAAGGAACCGAGGAGGGCTACCTGATCTTCACCGACCAGATCAACGACAACATCAACCTCATCCGCTGGCACGGGCTCAAGCCCTACAACACGATTTCTCCGGCCTCGTGGAGCGCGCCGGTCATCTGGCGGCATCCCACGAACATCGCGGATGGGCAGACAGCCGACCTTGAGGCCAACCTCCTCACCGCTGAGACGACCGGACGCCGGGTTTCGATCACGACCCACAACGGCGAAGTGAAGACGCTCGTCGGCTCCTACGAGGGCAAGCCGCTCAACTCCCCGAACGATGTCGTGGTGAAATCCGACGGCTCGGTCTGGTTCACGGACCCCAGCTACGGATCGCTCCAGTTCCCGCAGGAGGCGGTCCTGCCGAACAACGTCTACCGCTTCGATCCGAAGACGAAGGAACTCACGGTAGTCACCGGGAAGCTGCAGATGCCGAACGGGATCGCTTTTTCCCCGGACGAAAAAATCCTCTACATCATTGACAGCGGAGCGATCCAGGCCCCACGGACGTATTACTTCGACAAGCCGCACGAGATCTACGCGTTTGACGTCTCGCCCGATGGCAAAACGATCAGCAACCAGCGTCCGTTTGCGACCGTCTATCCGGGCTTCCCCGACGGGATGCGGCTGGATTCCAAAGGCAACGTCTATTCGGGCGCCTTCGATGGCATCCATGTTTACAATCCGGCCGGCAAGATGATCGGCAAGATTCACCTTCCCAAGCAGACCGCGAACCTCACGTTTGGCGGCAAGGACAACAATATCCTCTTCATCTGCTCGTCCGACTCGGTCTGGGCGATCCAGCTCAATACCACCGGCGCGAAGCCGGTTCCGCAAATCACCCAGTAACCTTATGAACAACGATTACGATATCATCATCATTGGCAGCGGAGCCGGCGGCGGGACGCTCGCCAGGCACCTGGCCACCTCGGGCAAGCGCATCCTGATCCTGGAGCGCGGCGGCTGGCTTCCGCGCGAGCCACAGAACTGGCTGGCCGAGGATGTCTTCATCGCGAACAGATACGTCTCGAAAGACATCTGGAGCGACAAGCACGGGAAGGACTTTCAGCCGGGCGTGCATTATTTCGTGGGAGGTGCAACGAAGCTCTACGGGGCAGCGCTCTACCGTCTGCGCAAAGAGGACTTTGGTGAGCTGAAGCATGTGGACGGCATCTCGCCGGCGTGGCCGCTGAGCTACGAAGATTTCGAGCCCTACTACACGAAGGCCGAGCAGATGTATCAGGTGCATGGATCGCGCGGCGAAGACCCCACCGAACCGCCCTGCAGCGCTCCCTATCCATTTCCAGCGGTCTCGCACGAGCCGCGCATCCAGAAGCTCGCCGACGATCTGAAGCGCGCGGGCTACCGTCCGTTCCACTCGCCGTGCGGGATCATGCTCAACGAGGCGAACATGCCCTACAGTGCCTGTGTGCGCTGCGAGGATTGCGATGGGTTCCCCTGCCTCGTGCAGGCGAAGTCCGATGCCGAGGTCCTCGGCGTCCGCCCCGCGCTCGAGCATCCGAACGTCACGCTGCTCACCCACTCGCAGGTTCTCAAGCTCAACACCAACGCGTCCGGCACATCGGTCAGCGAGGTGGTTGTTGATCGCGGAGGGAAAACCGAGTCGTTCCACGCCAGCATCGTGGTCGTCTCGTGCGGCGCGGCAAATTCCGCTCGCCTCCTGCTCATGTCGGCCAACGACAAGCATCCCGACGGCCTCGCCAATGCCTCCGGGCAGGTCGGCCGGAACTACATGTATCATAACAGCCAGGCCGTCCTCGCCATCTCGAAGGAGCCGAATCCGACCCAATACCAGAAGACGCTCGGACTGAATGATTTTTATTTCGGCATGGACGGGTTCGAGTTCCCAATGGGGAATATCCAGATGGTCGGCAAGTCGCAGGGGCCGATGTATAAGGGAGAGAAGCCGATCGAGGCCGGGCTCGCGCCGATGTTCACGCTCGACTTCATCGCGAAGCACGCGGTTGATTTCTGGCTTTCCACCGAGGACCTTCCCTCGCCCGACAACCGGGTCACGATCGACCGCGAGGGGAAGATCACGCTCCGCTACACGCCAAATAACCAGGCCGCCAAGCAGAAGCTCTACGACAAGCTCAAGTCGATGCTCAACCACCTCGACATGCACGAGCACCTGATCCCGCGCAATCTCTACATGAAAAACGAGATCGACCTCGGCGGGGTCGCCCACCAGTCGGGCACCTGCCGGTTCGGCTCCGACCCGAAATCATCGGTCCTCGACACCGACTGCAAGGCGCACGGCGTGGACAACCTCTACGTCGTGGACACGTCGTTCTTCCCGAGTATCGGCGCGGTCAATCCCGCGCTCACCGCGATGGCCAATGCGCTCCGCGTCGGCGATCACCTTCTCGAACGCCTGAAATAGCTCATGCCGCCCAGCCCATCGCCGACCCGTGCAGAGGTCGCGGCGGTCTATGCGGCCGGCGTCGTGCAGGGCGTCGCGCTGGTGACATTCCCCGCAGCCGGGGCGATATTCACCAGCCCGGCCCACTACGGGCTCACTAACACGCAATACGGCGCGATGTTTCTGCCGCAGGCGGTGATGGCGATCATCAGTTCGCTGCTCGGGCCGTCGCTCACGCGCCGCATCGGTGCGCGGGCCGTCTTCCAATGCGGGCTCGCAGCGAACCTGCTCGCCATGCTCCTCCTGCTGGCCAGCCTCTTTGTCTCCGCCAACCACCTCCTCGCCTACGGTGCCCTGCTCGTCGCTACGACCTCGATGGGGCTCGCCTTCGGGTTCACCGTCCCCACCGTCAACACGTTCGCCGCAGAGTTTTTCCCTGAAAAAGTGGACCGCGCGGTCCTCGCACTGAACACGCTCCTCGGACTCGGCACCGCACTCGCCCCGGCCTTTGTTGCCGTCTTCGTCGGCCTTGGCATCTGGTGGGGGCTTCCCATCCTTGTTGCCGTGCTCGCCGGTGGGCTCCTCGCGTTCACGGTCCCACTCAAGCTCAAAATCGAAGATCCCGCTGCGAAAGCCGGCGCACAAAAAGCACCATTCCCTCCCCGCTTCTGGCTTTTCGCCGCAGCCGCGCTCATCTACGGGGTCTGCGAAACGATGAACGGCAACTGGGCTTCGATCTACATGGCAGGCAGCCTCCACGCCGATGCTGCCATGGCCTCGCTCGCTCTCACCGTCTTCTGGGGAATGGTTACCGGCGGACGCCTCCTCTTTGCGGCCATTGACCGCTGGGTCCCCGGCCGCCTGACATTTGTCCTGCTCCCCGTCCTCCTTACCGTGACATTTGTGATCACGTCACTCCTGCCCGGACACCCCGCGGCCGCAGGAATCGCGGCCTTTGCCCTCGCCGGTTTCGCCTGCTCGGCCATGCTCCCGCTCCTCATCAGCTTCGGACAAAAACAGATGGCCGGGATCTCCTCCGCCGTCGCGGGTGGCCTGATCGCGTTCTATCAAACGGGCTACGGCATCGCAGCCTTCGGTGTCGGTCCACTCGAAAACCTCGCCGGCCTGCAGCTTCATAGCATTTTCGGCGCAACAACCCTCATGGCTGTCGCCCTCGTCCTGCTCACACTGCTCCTCACACGCAACCAGCGCCCGGCCTGAGGCCGGCCAAAGCGAAAAGCACGCGGCGTATTCGCGGTCAATTTTCGCTCTGTCCCTGAGCCGATCACCCAATGTAGCATACCATTGTGTTTGCCGAGCGTTTCCCGACAAATGGGGAAGAGGCCTATGCAGTCAAAGCGTTTTAAATCCCCTCGCGTGCTGACGCGTCCTTTTCAAGGAGAAGCACATCCACACCAGACACTCCATAGGGAAAACCGGGTGAGGGTTAGTCGGAAGGAAAGCGGAAATGAGCTTGGCAAACTTCCTCATCCGGTTCAGACCCGAAAGAGCCGACACGGCGCTGCCCTGCCTCTCTACCGCTATGATTCCCTTTCGCAACCTTGCCGAGACCCGCACACCAGATGGCTCCCGCTTTTCCCTTCACGAGCACGACGGAGAGTTTTTCTTGAAACTCAACGGCCGGCAGTTGATGGGCTCAAATGCGACGGTCTCCGAAATTCTTCTGGCCGATCTGGCCTGTGGTTTCCGGCAGCCGGCGGGCCGCCCGAGGGTGCTGATCGGCGGGCTGGGGCTGGGATTCAGCCTCCAGCGGGTCCTTGAGATTTGTGGTCCGCAGGCCGAGGTCGAGGTGGCGGAACTGCTCGCGGATGTCATCGCCTGGAACCGGGAATTTCTTCAGGAGTTGAACGGACGGCTGCTGGACGACCCGCGCGTCTCCGTCCTCGCCGCAGATGTTTTTGAGCGCATCCGGAAACCTGCATCGGGCTACGACGCCATCCTGCTGGACGTGGACAATGGCCCCACCTCGTTTGTGCAGAAAAAAAATAGCCGCCTTTACAACCGGGAAGGCTTGTCGTTGATCCGCAGGGCTCTGCGTCCGGGCGGGAGGGTGGCGTTCTGGTCCGCCGACCGCGAACCGGCGTTTCTTGCACAATTGGGCCGCGCGGGCTTCATCGCCGGCGAGCATGAGGCGAAGTCCCACGTCCGGGCCAAGCGCGCAGCACACCGGATTTACGTCGGCGAGCGCGTCGGATGATCGCGGGTTCGACCAATGAACACCCATCCGGAAGTTGTCCGCGAATCAAGCGAATTGGCGGGTATAATCTCAGAGAGATGGGAATGCAAACTTCACTTGCAGGGTGAACAATGCGTTTGCCGGCCCCCCTCCCTCGCGTCATTCCCGTGATTCGCGGGCCTCTTCTCCTCGTTTTTTGATGAAGGATTGTTGGTCAGAACTCACAAAAAATGCGCCAGCGCATTTAAGAGGTAGCCCGTCACGATAATCGCCAGCGTCGTGGTGCCGAAGAAAATGGCGATCAGCGGAAGCTTCATCGTGCGGCGCAACATGATCGCCTCCGGCAGGCTCAGCGCCGCCATAGCCATCATGACCGCCAGGGCGGTTCCCAAAGGGATTCCTTTGTTAAAGAGCACGACCGCGACCGGCACGATGGCCGCACAGCTGCCATACATGGGCACGCCCAGCAGTGTGGCGATGGGCACCGAAAAGATCCCGGTCGCCTCCATCAGCGCGTGAAATGTCTCCTGCGGCACGTAATTGTGGATCAGCGCCCCAAGTGCGACCCCGACAAGCACCCACAGCCAGATCTGGCGAATGACGCTGACCGCTTCGCTGACTCCATAACGCAATCGCGAGGCGAACGTCAGGAATATGGCGTCCCCGGTGATGTTCGAGGACGATGTGATATCGGTTTCGAGATAGCGCTCTAGATTCATCCGCTGCAGGACGGCTCCTGCCGTGATGCCGATGAGCAACCCGCTCGCGACATACGCCAGCGTGATCGGCACGCCGAATTCCCCCGCCATCAGGAGGACGAGGTATTCGTTGATGATCGGCGAGGTGATGAGGAAAGAAAATGTGACGCCGAGCGGCACGCCGGCTTTCAGCAAGCTGATGAAGATCGGGATCGAGGAACAGGAACAAAATGGCGTGATTGCCCCGAATACCGCTGCCACGGCGTTGCCCCAGAGCCCCCCGGCTCCCATCCATCGCTTCAGCTTGTCCTGCGGCAGGTAGGTGCGCAGCACCCCGATCACGAAGATCATCACCGCCAGCAGAAGGAAGATCTTCAGCGTGTCGTAGATGAAGAAATGCACCGTGCCGCCAAGCGGCGAATCCGGGTCGAGCCCGAGCAGACTTGTGATCAGGTCGGCAGACTTCAGCAACATTTACCGCCCTTGCCCTTGTCATCCCCAGAGCAGCATCCCCCCCCGGCCTTGGCATCAGCCTTCTGCTTCATCGCCGCGTCCAACTTCTCGATCAATCGCTTGAAAAAGCCCGGCTTCTCAGCGGTCTTCTCCTCCTTGTTCATTGTCATTTTGTCGTTTTTCATAGTTTGTCCCATTTAGCTGGCCACTGGCTATCGATGTCCATGGTTGGTTGTCCCTGCAACCGGCTTGCGCGAAAAAGCACTCGCCGATCCGGTTCAGTTCCATGCGCGACACTTAGGGCGCTGAATAACATGCGTCAATAGATATATTCGCAAGAACGAATATAATAAAGCTTGAAGCGGACTGGAGGCAAAAATAGGCGCTCGCGCTCCTGAGGAACCGGTGCTAGGGGTGGCAGCATGAAATATGCGTTTTTTGGGGCGGGGAAGATGGCGTTTGCAATCATCCAGGGGATGCTTCGTGCGAAAGTGTGCGAGGCCGGCGAGATTGTGGCGGCCTGTCCAGAGCCGGAACTTTTGGAGAACCTGAGCGATGCGACCTCGGTGAATGTTGTCACCTCGAATGCCGAAGCAGCCGCTCTGGCCTCGACGATCATCCTCTGCGTGAAGCCGGTTGACGTGGCTGAGGCGCTGGAGCAGGCCGGAAGCGGCCTGGATGGCAAGCTGATTGTCTCGATTGTCGCCGGCCTTTCGATTTCGTCGCTGAGCGAACTGGCTCCCAGGAGCCGAATCGTCCGCGCCATGCCGAATACGGCTGCCATGGTCGGGCGCGCTGCGACCGCCTACGCGTGCGCGGAGGACGTCACTGCCGGAGACGAGGAGGTGGCCGAGGCGGTTTTTGCCAGCATCGGAAGCGTCTTTTCCGTCGAGGAGAAAATGCTGAATGCCGTGACCGGACTGAGCGGAAGCGGCCCGGCATATATCTACCTTGTGATCGAGGCGCTCTCCGACGGCGGCGTGGCCTGCGGGCTTCCGCGCAAGCTCGCTCTCGACCTTGCCGTGCAGACCGTGATCGGTGCCGCGGAAATGGTGGCAGAGACCTCGGAGCATCCGGCCGTCCTGCGCGAGATGGTGACGAGCCCGGCAGGCACGACGATGGCCGGGTTGAGGGAGCTGGAGGCGCGGGGGGTGCGCAGCGCGTTTCTCGAGGCCGTGAGCGCTGCCGCTGATCGGGCGCAGGAGCTTTCGTGAGCCGGACGGCCAGGCATGGCTGCTTTTGGAGCGGAGCCTTGCTCCCGGCCCTTGCAGCCATTCTTTTGCCAGCTGTGGGGTTCGCCGCGCAGGAAACGGCACCATTTATTCCGGAAGCAGCCAAGGAGGGTGTCGCCGAGGGCAATGCCGCCTTCCTGAAAAAAGACTACGCCGGGGCCCGGAAGGCATTTGAAAAAGTCCTTGGCCTCATGCCGGAAAGCCTGGTGGCTTTGGTGAATCTTGGATTGGTGGAGTTCTATTCCGGCCATCCGGATCGTGCGGAGGAGCTGCTGAAGCGGGCCGTCGCCGTGCGCCTCGAGAACCCGGCGGCCTGGCTGACCCTCGGGATGATCTACATGGATGCCGAAAAATTTGACGAGGCGCTGGCGGCGCTCTCCCAAGCGATGGTTCAGGACCCGCGCAATGCGAGGATCCGAAATTTTCTCGGTGTCGTGATCGGGCGCAAGGGCTGGCTCGACGGGGCACAATCCGAGCTGCGGAGAGCGGTCGAGCTGGACCCCGGCTACGCGGAGGCGCACTACAATCTCGCGGTCTTTTATCTCGAGGAAAAGCCGCCGGCGATCGAGTTGGCCCGCCGCCATTACTATCGATCCGTCGAGCTCGGGGCAGAGAAAGATCCGGCGATCGAGAAAGTTCTAAATTCCAGCAAGGGGACGCAGTAGCCCGGCACCGATCCTCCAGCGCAAATAGCCGGAGGGAGGGTAACTGCCATTGCTCCGCCTCCCGCCGACGGGCATCGATCTCGGCACTAGCCCGCATATTTCGCCCCGGTCACTTCCAGCGGAACCCCCATGCTCTTCGCAAATGGGGTCGCCCTGAAGTGGCAATACATCAATGAGGCCGGCAGAAAAGGTTGCGAGTCCACGTTGAACTATCGCACTGACATGCCTGAATCAGCCCGGCAATCTGGCTTTACCCTTGCTCGCCGACGGAGTATTGCGAAAAGCTTCAAATTCCCGGATAATCGCCTCACAGCCAATATTGAATCCTATGCAAGAAGACACACCTCAACAGCCCCAACCGCAGGCGGCACCCCCGCCGCTACCACAGGTGGTTTACGTAAATCCCGCCCAGACAACCAAAACAACAAAACCGAAATGGCCGATGGCGATTTCGATTGTTTCGATTGTGATGGCGTGCCTCGGGGTGCTTCCCGTGCTGATTTTCATAATATCCTGCTTCCCCTCCTACGGTTATTACGGAAGATACGGGGCTGGGTTGTCACATTTTGTTTTCTTTTTCATCGGCTTTATTACGCATGGAATTGCCGGTGTCGCTGGACTCGTTGGGATGCTCAATGGGGCCCGGCTGGCAGGCCTTGTTGGCCTCATCGGGAATGCCATTATTCTCGTGCTTGCCGTGATCGGTTTGTTGATCGGCGTCGCCAATATTTAGATGAACAATCGAGTGCCTCGGTGTTTTGGCGCCCAGGCGGCACCATTCACTCATCTCGTCGCGAGTATGACCGTGATTCTGGCGACAGCAGTCGCTGCCGGATCGGATTTCGGGACGGGGCGTTTGACGTCGCCCGCGCGGAAAATATCGCATTTGGCCAACCCAACGCACGGGAGGTCATGGATTGCTGGATGAAATCGCCGGGGCACCGCGAAAATATCCTGAGAAAGACGGCAAAAACACTTGGCATCGGAAGTGTCGGCGGATACTGGGTCCAGGATTTCGGCCTTTGATGCATGATCCCGATGTTGGCATCCTTGCGGAATTGATCTGGCAGCCTGGGAGGAGCGCGTTCCCGAGAGGGCGTGGTTTCCTTGCGGACATTTTTCCGTTGTCGGGCTTGGAAAACTCAGGCGGGCTGGTAGGGTGCCGCGTATGAAATTCTCGCACCTGTTTCTGGCGATCGTTTTGGCGACCGGACTCCTCCGCGCGGCCGAGCCGCCATCCATCGCTGCGAAGTCGGCCATCCTTTTTGACGCGAACTCCGGAAAAATCCTTTACAAAAAGAACCCGGATGACCGCCGCGCCGTCGCCAGCACACAAAAGCTTCTTACGGCGCTGATCGTTGCCGAGGGCGGGAACCTTGACGAGATGTTCACCATCAAATCCATCGACACGGATGTCGAACCGACGGTGATCAACGTCCGGCCGGGGCAAAAATACAGCCGGATCCAGCTGCTCACCGGGCTGCTGGTGAAAAGCGGCAACGACGTGGCGAGGGCGCTGGCCCGCGACCATGCCGGCAGCCTTTCCGCCTTTGCCGCAGAGATGAATGCCAAGATGCGTGAGCTAGGCGGGAAGGATTCGAATTTTGTGACGCCAAATGGCCTGCCGGCCAAGGGCCAGTATTCCACCGCGCGCGACATGGCCCGCGTCGCCCGGGCGGCCTACCGGAACCAGACGCTGCGCGGGATCATGAAGATCAAGTATTACGATTTCCGCTACACCACAGGGAAGACCCTGACGCTGAAGAATACAAACCGCGTGCTTCGCTATTACTCGTTCTGTAACGGGATGAAGACCGGCTACACCAATGCCGCCGGGCATTGCCTGATCTCCAGCGGAAGCTACAAGGGCAAGGATGTCATCTCGGTGATGTATGGCGCGTCGAAGGCACACATCTGGGAGGATTCCCGCGACTTGCTGGCTTATGGCCTGGGGATCCCGCTTTCTTCGGTGGAGAACTTCCGGGTTGGCAGAACCGATTGAGCTGTGGCGAGGGCCTACACACTTGACCGGCCATCCTCCGCGCCGGGGATAGATTTTGCCGCAGAGCTGAACCACGAGCAGTTGGCAGCGGTGACCTCCCCGCCAGGCTACGCCCTCGTGATTGCCGGAGCCGGCAGCGGCAAGACCCGCACCCTCACCTACCGGGTCGCCTGGCTTCTCTCGCAGGGCACGTCGGCGCGATCCATCCTGCTGCTGACCTTCACCAACAAGGCGTCCCGCGAGATGCTGGACCGCGTGCGGACGCTGATCCCCGGGGCGGGGGACGGCGTTTGGGGAGGCACGTTCCACTCCATCGGCAACCGAATCCTGCGCTCCCATGCCGAGCGGATCGGGTTCCGTCCGGGCTTTACGATCATGGACCGTGAGGACCAGGAAGATCTGCTGGCCAGCGTTTTGGCGCGCGAGGGGCTCTCCTCCGGCGAGCGCCGGTTTCCGAAGGCCGAGGTGCTGGCGGATATCTACAGCTACGCCATCAACACCGGCACTGCGATCCGCGCGATCCTCGGCGAAAAATACCGCTACTTCATCCCGCTGGAGGTCGAGATCGAGCGGGTTCAGGGGCTCTACGAGGCGCGAAAAAGGGAGTCCAACACGATGGATTTCGACGACCTCCTTTCCAAGACGCTGGAGTTGCTCCTCACGAACGAGGATGTGGCGGAGCATTACCAGAACCAATTCCGGCATGTCCTCGTGGATGAATACCAGGATACCAACCGCATCCAGGCAGCGCTTGTGGACCTGCTGGCCGCAAAGCATGGGAGCCTGATGGTGGTCGGAGACGATGCGCAGAGCATCTACTCGTGGCGGGGGGCGAACTGCGAGAACATCCTCAAGTTCCCCGAGCGCCATCCGACGGCCACGGTGTTCAAGATCGAAACCAACTACCGGAGCGTGCCGGAGGTGCTGAACCTGGCCAACGCAGCAATTCTGGGAAATGAGAACCAGTTCCCAAAAAACCTGGCTGCCGTGCGGAGCCCGCACCCCGTGCGCCCGGCGCTGGTTTGCCTCGCGACGAATTCGGACCAGGCGGCCTTTGTCGCCCAGCGGGTCCTTGAGCTGCGCGATGAGGGAATCGAACTGCATGAGATGGCGGTCCTCTACCGCGCCCATTACCACTCGATGGAGGTTCAGCTGGAGTTCACCAAGCGCGGGATCCCCTACGCCATCACCAGCGGGCTCCGGTTCTTCGAGCAGGCCCACATCAAAGACGTCGCCGCATTTCTCAAATTTGCGATGAACCCGAATGATGAGGTCGCGTTCAAGCGGATCGTGCGCCTGCTCCCCGGCATCGGAAACAAGACGGCCGAGTCGCTTTGGTCCCAGACCACCGCATCGCTGGATGGAACGCTCGAATTTGCGCGGCTCCTCCCGCTGAAAGTTCCGGCAAAATCCGCCAAGGCCTGGACCCAGCTTGTGCACACTCTGGCTGAACTCCTTCCGGCTTCGGGGCCGGCTTCGCCCACCACGATGATGGAATGCGTGCTATTCGCCGTCTATGACGACTACATGAAGACGAAGTTTGCGAACTACGATGCGCGCCGCGAGGACCTGGCGACGCTGGTCGGGTATTCGCGGCAGTTTGAATCCGCCGATGAATTTCTTTCGCAGCTGGCGCTGCTGGGCGGTGTCGAGACGGCGGATGCGTTCGCCGGGGAGGGGGACAACGAAAAAATTACGCTCTCGACCCTGCACCAGGCGAAGGGGCTCGAGTGGAAGGTGGTTTTTTTGGTCTGGCTGGCCGATGGCATGTTTCCGAGTGCCCGCAGCCTCGAAAGCCCGGCGGCCGTTGAGGAGGAACGCCGGCTGTTCTACGTCGGCATCACGCGCTGCAAGGACGAGCTTTACCTCACGTATCCGGAGCTTCGGCTTAATGCCGGCTACGGCGAAAATTTCCAGCGCCCATCCCGGTTCCTTTCGGAGCTTCCCGAGCCCCTCGTCGAGACATGGGATGTCGGCCAGCCTCCGGCGGGGGAGGACGATCCGCTGCCGTTTTAGCGAGCGGCGGGGAAGTTGCCAGTTCAACAAAAGCCAACATGGCACTTGAAAGCGTGGCGGGGCGAATTACTTTGGAGGCTCATCAACACACCATAAATCATGCCATTCGAACTTCCCGCACTTCCCTACGCCGCGACCGCCCTTGAACCGAACATTGATGCCCGCACGATGGAGATCCATCACGACAAGCATCATGCCGCTTATGTGGCGAACCTCAACAAGGCCCTCGAAAGCGCGCCTGATCTCGCCTCCAAATCCCTTGACGAGCTGATCGGCGATCTTTCCGCCGTGCCCGAGGCGATCCGTGGTGCCGTCCGCAACAACGGTGGCGGCCACTGGAACCACAGCTTTTTCTGGACCCTCATGGGGCCCGATGCCGGCGGAGTTCCCACCGGCTCCCTTGCCGCGGCCATTGACAAATCCTTCGGCAGCTTTGCCGAGTTTCAGGCCAAGTTTGAGGCGGCCGGCATGACGCGGTTCGGCAGCGGCTGGGCCTGGCTCTGCGTGAAGGCTGACAAGTCGCTCTGCATCTGCTCGACCCCGAACCAGGATAACCCGCTCATGAAGGGCGTGGCCGAATGCCCCGGGACTCCCGTGCTGGGAGTGGACGTCTGGGAGCACGCCTACTACCTCAACTACCAGAACCGCCGCGCTGACTACCTCAAGGCCTGGTGGAACACCGTCTCCTGGACGGCCGCACAAAAAAATTACGACGCGGCCCTCGCTTAAGACTTCCCGCTGGAAACGCCCGGTGCCATCGTGCCGGGCGTTTTCGTTTTTTCCCTATGGCACGACTCAACTCGAACTACCTCAAACTCAAAGCCGGCTACCTGTTTCCCGAGATCAACCGCCGGGTCAAGGCCTTCACCGATGCCAACCCCGACGGGGCCGCGCGGTTGATCCGCTGCGGGATTGGCGATGTGACCGAACCTCTTCCGGCTGCCGTCCGCAAAGCGATGCACGCGGCCGTGGACGAGATGGGGGCGCGCGAGTCGTTTCGTGGATACGGACCGGAGCAGGGGTATGAATTCCTGAGGAACGCGATAGCAGAAAGCGACTATCGGGCGCGGGGGATCGAGGTGGCCGACGACGAGATTTTCGTTTCCGACGGGTCGAAGTGCGATTGCGGAAACATTCTGGATATTTTCGGGGACGACAACCGGATTGCGGTGATGGACCCGGTCTATCCGGTTTATGTGGACACGAACGTCATGGCCGGCCACACGGGTGCCGGAGACGACATCGGACTCTACGAGGGCTTGGTCTATCTCCCCTGCACGGCGGAGAATGGGTTTGTCGCGGCGGTGCCGAAGGAAAAGGTCGACCTCATTTATCTTTGCTACCCGAACAACCCGACCGGCACGACGGCCTCGCGCGAGCAACTCGCCGCCTGGGTCGCGTATGCCCTCGAGAACGATGCGGTGATCCTCTACGACGCCGCCTACGAGGCGTATATCCAGGATCCTGCCATCCCGCACTCGATCTATGAAATCCCCGGCGCCAGGAAATGCGCCATCGAGTTCCGCAGTTTCTCCAAGAATGGCGGCTTCACCGGCGTGCGGTGCGCCTTCACGGTGGTGCCGAAAGACCTTGTCTGCGTGACGGATTCCGGCGAGAAGCGCCCGCTCCATCCGCTGTGGAACAGGCGGTTCAGCACGAAATTCAACGGGGTTGGCTACGTGACCCAGCGGGCTGCGGAGGCTCTCTACTCGCCCGAAGGCCGCGCCGAGGTCGCCGCCCTGATCTCGCATTACATGGGAAATGCCGCGATCCTTCTTGAAGCCGTTGGTGCCTGCGGGCTCGAAGGCTTCGGCGGCACGAACGCGCCCTACATCTGGGTGCGGGGGCCGAAATCCCTCAACAGCTGGCAGATTTTTGACAAGGTGCTCGGCGAAGCGAATGTCGTCGTTACGCCTGGCAGTGGGTTTGGTCCGGCCGGAGAGGGCTACTTCCGCATCTCCGCCTTCAACTCCCGCGCCAACGTTCTCGACGTCGCCGACCGCCTCCGAGCCCTCAACTGGGCCTGACGGGTTCCTGACTGGACTCTCCGGCGTCGCCCCTCCGCGTCTCCGCGACAAATTCGGCGGCCGCCCGGCGGATTTCTCCCGCCACGTCGGCGCGCACCTTGGCAAATGCGGGACGGAACCACGGGAACATCCCGACGACGTCGTGGATGACGAGGATTTGCCCGTCGCAGTCCAGACCGCTGCCGATGCCAATGGTGGGGATTTTTAACGACTGGCTGATCTTGCTGGCGAGCGGGGGATGGACGAGTTCGAGAACGATGGCGCAGACTCCGGCCCGCTCGAGAGCAAGGGAGTCTGTGAGGATTCGGTCGGCCTCGGCCTCGCTGCGGCCCTTGATCCGGTAGCCGCCTTCTTCGCGCACCCGCTGGGGCAGCATGCCAAGGTGTCCGACGACCGGGATGCCCGCCTGCCGGATCGCTTCGACCATCCGCACACACTCGTGGCCACCTTCGATTTTTACGGCATCGGCACCGGCCTCG
>JBGSJQ010000169.1:0-3223 GCA_041741775.1 Terrimicrobiaceae bacterium
CGCTCACGGCGGCCTTCCTGCCTCGCGATCTCGGCGGGAACTATTCGACCACCGTGGTTTCGGCATGGACTCCAGGCCCGGGAATCTCGGCCGAGGCGTTTCCGGTTCCCGGCGGCCGGGGCGCAGTGATCTGGATCGACGGGGCAGGCTTCATTCCGGCAAAGGAGAAAGTGCAATGAGGTGGCTCATTGTCGTTCTCGTTCTGTCGGTTGGAGTGCCTGTCCAAGCCGCCGACCAGATCTGGTCGGCGCTCGTGCTGGCCACGAACGAGCGCCCCGCGCACGACACCCCTCGGCCGCTCGAAGACCTCGCGCCAGCGATCAAAAAAATCTTCGGCTACAACTCCCTCTACCTGCTGGGTCAGAAAAAGCGCACGCTCAGCGCCGGTGCGAACACTTGGCTCGTGCCCAGCGACGAGTTCTTTTTTGAAGTGACCGGGGTGACCCAGGAGGCGACCCACTACCGGGTCTGGCTGAACCTCTACCGTGAGAAAAAGCTCCTGCTTTCCACCGAGGCCCGCCTCGCGCGGGACGCGCCGCTCTATATCCGAGGCCCGCAGTGGGGCAGTGGCCAGTTGATCCTTGTCCTTGAGGTGAGATAAACCCAGCGGGGATGGGAGTGCAGCCAGCCGGAGCTCGTTTTGATTGAACCCGAAAACGGCGGTAGGAGGGGATGAGATGGCGCAAGATGCTGGACGATAGGGCCTGCGGAAGTGCGAGGCGTATCCGCTGTGATCCGGTAAGCGCTGACTAAGGCCCTTCGCGTCCAGTAGATTGCGACAGATCGCCCCGAGCTATCGCTGTTTTCGGGTTGAAGGGAGGAGCCGCGAGGCTATGCCATGGCCACACCTGACCAATTGGGGCTCTTGTGCAACCGATCCAAGTGCTGCCAGTAGTTCCTCCTCTGGCCTTGCGGCCGAAACACCTCCTGCATCGCGCCCGGTGCCCATTGCAACACCCAAGGCCACGCCGCGCCCCGTCTTGCTCCCATTCGCCACACCCACCCCCAAACCCACGCCGCGCCCGACTTCCGGCCTCAACCTACGGCAGGGGTCGGACTGGGGTCGTTTTCGAGAGCCTATCGTCTGCCGATGACGATCGCCCGGACTTCTGACCCGGAAGCATAAGAGGAAGTCGCCTCGCTGGCAGGGCTGTAAATCCCCGCAAGGCGTTCACCAGCTTGGGAAGATTGGAATCGGATGCTGGCCGGCCCCCTTCTAAAGACCACCCACTCCCGTCCGAACCCCTCGGGGTCATTGTCAAGAAGTGAGGGCGGACCATATATTTGGGCCACATCCGCTATTTTGTCCCCGGGGCGCACGCCCGCCGCCGTGGAAAATCGGGAACCGAGGAGCGAGATCATCACAACCCGGCTGCCCGGCGCTTGCGGATTGGCTGGGTCGGATGTCAGGAATTCCATGATTTTATGGCCTGAGGGATCCTTCACAGAAAATTGGGCATTAGCCACCAGCAGGGCGGGGCCGCCGATTTCTTGGTCGACGACTCCCTGCGGAGCCGATTGGGAGTTGAACCAGGCATTGGGAGGATCGACCAATTCATAGCCGGGGCTGAGGGCCGCTTGGACTTGCGCAACCGTCATTCCCAACCGGATCGGGCCGACAGATGCCGGGGAGACGATCCACGCGGTTCCCCGGGCAGATGGGGAGGCTGCTTCCGGGGAAGTGGAGCAGGCTGCGATCGCCAGGCATCCTGTCGATAGAAAGAGAAGCCCGAGATTTTTCATTGGCCAAAAGGTATCCAAGGCCTTGGAATTTGTCAGTTCTAAATCCGGCAGAACCAAAGGACAATAGCAAGAGAACGCATCACCAGCATCCTCAAGACATCAAGCTTGAATAAAAAACTCCAATAGCCGTTACTGAGGTATCCGTATGAAAACATCCTTACTGTCTGTGTCGCTGCTTTCTGTTGCCATTGCTTCGGGGTTTTATCTCACAGGTTGTGCCGGAGGCGGAGGCCAGGGGGGCGGCGGCCGATTCCCTGCTCCTGGTGGGGCTGGTCAAAATCCTGATCCCGCCGGTCAAGACCCGGGCCAAGGGTGGAATCCAGCAAATTCTGATGCCATCACATACGTCGAGAGCAAAGGGCGTGTCGTGGTGGTGCAGTCGAACGGAGACACCACACCTCTCGCCGGTGCGACAATCAACGTGGTCTCCGACGGCGCGAATATTGACCGCGCCGTGTCCGACCAGCGCGGCATCTACCGCCTGCGGTTGAAGCGCTTCCGTCAAAATGCGATCACAGCCAGTAAACCGGGGTATCAGTTTGACCAGGCCACAGCTTTCCTCACGCCCAACAGGCCGGAAGTTGTGCCTGACTTCAAGGCCCGGATCATCAAGCTGCAAATTCCCGGACAACCCAATCAGGTGGCGGATCCTTTGGGTGGCGAGAACCGCCCCGCCGCTTTAAGTGGGGTGGTCGTGGGGCGGCTCAGCGTGGACCCAACCGCCGGAGCTTTGGATGCCCTGTTGGATGTCAATGTTCTCATTCGGGATGCCTCCTCAAACCGGGTCATCCAATCGATCCGCACCAACAACCAAAACACATTTTCCTATGAGGGACCTGTCGGCAAAGACATCGTCATCGAACCCTCTTCACGAGGCAATCTCCGTTGGTATCCTTCCTCGCGCAGGATCAGGATTGGACGTCAGCGTCAGGAGGTTTCTTTCCAATGGCGAGCCGACGTGAGAAACCCCTCGCCTCCGAACCTTCAAACACCGCGACCTGTGCGAAACCCCTCTCCAACGTTTCCTCAAGCTCCGCGGCCGGTTCAGCAAGCCTCCCCTTCCGCTTCTCCAACAGCGCGACCGGCTATTAATCGCCCGGTGTGGCTTCAGCAGAATCCTTGAGAGGCCTTGCCAAATAAAACGAACGCATCCCAGGAAAGGGGTCGGTCATTCATTTCTTCACTTTTGAAAGGCTCTTCGCCAAAGATCGCCAGTGTCCCGCAGGCAGAAGGGAAGCAATTTCCTTCAGCGTCAGGGTGGTGCGCTTGCGCAGATGCTGCGGATGTAAACATGGAAGATTCCTTCGATGAAGCCTTATTGCGGAATTTATGTTGAATGAATGAACAGGGGTGGGGTTTCGCGGGTGCAGGACAAAAATCTCTGAAAAAGCATTTTGCTGAGTTTTTTTCTCCCAAAGTATATGTGATGCCATATACTTTCCGGCGATGAACCAAAAATCCAATCCTCGTGACATCCTTC
>JBGSJQ010000170.1:0-36813 GCA_041741775.1 Terrimicrobiaceae bacterium
TCTTGTTCGCTCACTTTCAGGACGTTGGACATGGGCTCTATCCAACCGCCCTTCCGGCGATCAGTCAGAACCCGTTTTTACGTCCAAAAGTGGTGCACTTTGAAGTGACCCGAGGTGGTGCACTTTGGGTGACCGCCGACAGTGGAGGGACCGGCTCCGTCCGGTCCGATTTATTCCTCCGGGCAGGAATCGACCGAGGTCGTCCCTCGAACACTTTTCTCGTTCATGCCCATGCGTCACAATCCAGTAAGACATGGGCAGGATGCCCAGGCTACGCAGGCGGGCTGAATCCTGAAGCAAAAGAACCTTTTCAACACCTCCGCGTTCCGTCAGACTGACCAACATGATGTTCGCCCTCAAACGTCTATTGTTGGTTTTTGGGCTTGTCTTATTGGGGTATTGTTTCTGGCCCCGGGAGCCATCGCTTTCGCGTTTTGAGCCGAAGCGGATGGCCGAGCTTCAGGTCGGTCTTTGGAAAGATGCTTCCTCGATGAAGAAGCTCGAACTCCTGCCTCCTCTTTACGAGCTCTACGAGCGGCAATACCACATGCCGCCGATCTCTTCGATGAAGATGGCGCTTGATACCGCGCGGGCACTCCAACTTTTTCATGGTGCCCCCGACGCGGCCGACCAGGAAAAGGCGATCCTTCCCCTCCAGTTGGTCTTCATGGCTCTAAAAAAAGGCGTCGGAGCCTCATTCGACCCGGGGGTCGTCACGCAACTTGAACTCACCACATGGCGGCTCCGCACCGACAAGGCCCGGCGAGGGGAACTCACAGCGGCCTGGTCGGAAAAGCTCGGCATGCTCTACGGATGCCCGGCCGCCAAGACGCTACCGGCCGCCAAGAGCTTTGCCATCGCCGCAAAACTCGCCGGCGAATCGAAATGGAGCGAAGCCGAAAAAAACGCCGTGGCCGCCTGGACCGGCGTTCAGGAACTCTCCCCTCCCCCGAGCAAGTCCAAATAGCCGCGGTTCCCCCCAAAAAAGAAGAGACTATTTGGATGCCGGGGCCTCTTCGGTGTTTGATGCCGGCCCACGCGAAAGCGGAGCGGAGTCTCTCAACCTCTTGAATTCCTCTTCTTCGCGCCATGGAGCAAAAAGAGGGAATTCGAACAGCGCCTCCCGAACCGGAAGGCCACCTTTTTCGATGGCAACCCGTGCAGTTGCGTAGAAATTTGTTTTGTCGTTGTTGCGATAGTAAGCACGGCAAAGCACGAGGTTGGCATCGCCGGCATTCGTGCTCACCGCGGTCAGGGCTTGGGCCGCGGCCAACTCACGTTCCGGCAAGGCGTTGATTTCGCCATACCGAGCCGCCCGCTCCAGAAATTCCGCGTCGTCGGCAAACGTCTTGATCGAGGCCTCAAGAAGCTCGGAACTCCGGTTGGTATCGCCCGTAGCGTAGTAGAGTTCGAGTAGTCTTTCCGTCTTTTCCCGGTCCTTCGGATTTTTGTCCAATTCCTCACGCAGGACGCGGATTTCCCCATCATACTCCTTGCGCTTCTCCGACAGCGCCCTCATCCGCCAAAGCCCCATATTGTTGATGTCGCCGGCGTTTGCAGCGGCGATAAGTTCGATGGCCCCGTCAAAGTCCCCCCGTTCCCACAGCATGGCCGTCATTCCGTTCAGGCTCTCGGGGTTTCCGGGCCACAGAACCAGGGACTGCCGGTAGGCAATCTCCGCTTCGCGATCCATTTTCCAATGGCTGTAAATATGGGCGCTCGTCGTGCGCAGTTTGGAGAAAGACCTCTGCGCATCGTAGTCCTTCGCATACTCCGGATTGCCGAGCAGACGCTTCATGTAGCCGTCCCAGAATGCCATGTCCTCCCTCACCGCCTCCTTTGGCAGCTCTTTGAGCGGCTCCTTGAGTATCTGGTAGGACAGCCCGTGAGGCAGCGCATGGTCGTAGGACCACGTCAACGGAAAGCTTTCCTCCACAAAAAACGCGTGCTCGTCGCGGTTCATTTCCCAGATCAGACGGGTCACCACGCTGTGAGGCAGCGCCGGATCAGGCACCCCGCCATCCTTCGTCTGCTCCTCCACCTCCTTTTTCATGGCGGCGTTGATTTCGTCCTCGGTCGGGAACCTGAGCGGTTTCTCCGGATAGGCCTCCGCACGGCCGAGCCAGCGTTCAAATGCATTTTTCGGTGCCGGTCGGTTGGCCCCATACTGGTCGGCCAGGTAGCGCCGGTAAAGGGGCTCCCCCACCCCGTTCTGCGTAATAATGTAAAGGTCGCGCCGGTCGAAGTCCGGGTCCCGCTTCACGCCAGGTGGCTGGGTGCTCTCCCCAAGGATCATGTAGGTGGGAACAAAACGCCCGGGATCGGTGCCACCAAAGAAGACGCTTCCCTTCGGGAGATCCTTGAGCATGTCGTGACCGAACTCCCACCCGAACCACCTCCCCCTCTGGCTGCTCCCCGCTTCGTTCAAAACCAAAGGCATCAACGGCAGGGCCAGAAGCAGATACCGGCTCCAGGCCCACTTAGGGAAACGCCCAAACAGCGCGACGCAGCCGAAAGCAATACCAAGCGACGCCAGAATCGCGAAAATCAGGTTCGTGTAAGTATGATACGGCATTTGCAACCACCACCCAGACACGTCAATCCCGGCATCATCCGCAACCGGCTGCAGGATCGCGGCCAGCACGAAGGCAAACTCCAGCAGGTAAACCCACGTCCTGCGCGACACATCCCCCAGGCGCAGGATCACCAAAAGCGCCGCGAAATAGCCCAGGATTCCAATGGGGGTGAAACTGCGCCCCAGCTGGAGCCAAAAAAATCCTGTCCACTCCTGTAGCTCGGTGTAGAGGGATGGTGGAGGGGGCTGGCTGGGATCCGCCTGCTCGGGAGCGCTTTCCCCGACCGTCCCCATCAGCCGCCCCAGGCTCCTCAGGCTCTGGTGCGCCAAGCTCCCGCTGTATTGCGAGCGGTTGAAGGCATAGTAAAAGCCCTCCGGCGTGCGGGTGTAGGACCAGTTCATCGGCGGATTCGTCGAGGAGGCGAAGGGCATGTAAGCATAGGGCAGAAGCCCCAGCGCCACGACAAAAGGCAAATACGCCACCAGCCGCCACTCGATCCGGAACCGCCGCACGACTACAAGCACGACCAACCCCAGCATCACCAGATAAAAAAACCGGATCGCGGTCTTCAGCAGCGGCGGCTCCCCCGAGAGGATGGCAAACCCCAGGTAGGCCAGCAGGACAGTCAGAAGTGAGGCGATGAGAAGGTCCCAAAACATCTCGCGGCGGACCAAGATTACCGCCAGAAACGGGAGGGGAGCCATCGCTATGCTCAGGTGGTGGTTGCTGAACGACAGCGTGATCAGGAAGAACGCCAGCATCAAAAACCCGAGGCGCTCGGGATGGCGAAGCCAGATATAGAGGGCCGTCAAATACAGGCCGATCATCAGAGCATGCAATGTATAAACCTCGGCAATCGTCGCCTGCGACCACATCGAGAAGCTGAACGCAAACAGCAGCCCGCACGTCAGGGAAATGATCGTGCACAGCCCCGGCCACCGATCCAGCGTCTCCCCCATCAACCAGCGCAGCGAGCTCCGCGTCAGAGCGGTTGTGAGCCCCACCGCCAGCCCCCCGCAGAAACCGCTGAATAAATTGATCTCCCACGCCGCGTTGCCCAGAGGCAACAGCTGAAAAATCCACGCCAGTAGCGTCCAGAGAGGATACCCGGTCGGGTGCGGAACCCCAAAGTGCTGCGCCGCGACCATGAACTCCCCGGAGTCCAGCAGAGTGACATTCGGAGCCGCCGTCCAAGCATACACCGCAAAGGCAACCAACCCCGTGAACAGCCCTGCCATCCCGTCACCCTTGTTCCAGATTTTTTCGTTCATTCTCTCCCCTTCCCCGGCGCCGGCAGATCTTTTCGGCCATACCACGCCGCCTTCCATGAGCCGGGCAAGGGGAGCCGCATCACGGCAAACACGCCAAGCGCAACAATCCAGGACGCCAGACAAAGGGTCATGAACACTCCGTAATACCACGGTGGGGTGAAGCGGAAATGCACTTCCCCGGGCGACTCGACCGGCACCGAAATCAGCCCCCCGACAGCGCGAAAAACCGGCAGCGGATGCCCGTTCTGTTCTGCCTTCCAATCCGGGTGGTAGGCCTCGGTCACAACAGCCAGCCCCGGGCAATCCGCCCCGTCCAGGCCGACGACCGTGAATGCATGGAAATCGGTCGTTCGCGCCTCTCGCAAGGAGAGCTTGCGGAGGGAAGACTCCCGCTCGAGCGCGGTGCGCCCGGGAATGTCGGGCTCGGCGGTCAGGGAACTTTTCCCGACCGATTTTCCGGTCCAGTCTTCCACGGCGATCAGGCCGCCATGGCCGAGCAAAAGAACGGAACCCGGATTCCGAAAGATTTCCCGTTCGGCAGAAACCACGCTTTTGGCGGCATATGCCGGATACAGGCTGCTGTCATTTTCCAGCACCGTGAATCCCTCGTTCTCAAAGACGGTCGGAAACAGTCCTTTGAGGTGCTCCTGATAAGCTGGCGGGGTATCCGGATCCAGACGGTCGACCAGGATATAGGAAATACCGAACAAATCGTAATACGCCTCCATCGTCACCGGAGAAATCACCGAGCCTGCCTCCATATAGCGGATGGCCTTGAGCTGCAGATGCCGCAGCAGGGCCTCGGATGTCAGCCCCCGCCCGGAGTCCCTGGGCGTTGTCAGATAAAAATACCTTCCCGAGACGGCACTGACGCGCCCCTGCAATGGCGCGGTCGCAAGGAATCGCTGAGCCTCGGCATAGTCGTCAAACGTCTTCGCGGGAAGCCCTGGACGGAAAAAGGCAGTATGAAGAAAGATGAGGTCCAGCGTTAGAAAAGCAGCTACAAACGCCAGGGCCGCCAAGCGCTGCCACCGGGGAACAGAAAGCCCGGCGAGGAGCGACCAGCCCGACCCGGCGGCCAGAATCGCGCTTAGAGACCCGAAGGCCGGCCAGATCGCACTCGGCGCACGGATGTCTCCGTAAAACGGGACCAACTCCAGCAGACGGAAGCCCGGGACGGCAAAAAACACCACGGCAAAAATCGCAGCCACGACCATCCGGAACACGCCTTTCCCCGCAATCAGAAAAATCAGCCCCCCCATGGCAACAAACATCACCCACACGATGGCGATGGAAAAATCCGGGCAGCCCGCCGCCCCGGAGAGATACACAAACTGGCTCTGTAAGATCGAACGCGGCCCCGAGGCCAGCCAGGTCGCCAGCAGCAGGAGTCCAGCGAAGAGGCGGAGAACCCACCACGCCGGAAGCGCCGCCCACTCGTTCCGCGAACGACCCAGCCATAGAGGGAGGAAGATGCCCGCCAGCACGACCACCCCAAGGTAGAATTCCACCGAGGCGTGCTTGGCCGGAGAGAGCGCCGGAATCGCCGTACCCTGGGTCAGCAGGTTTCCCCAGTCCACCCATGTGATCGCCGAAAAAAATGAGTAGTTCTGCTGCCAGCCCGCGAACGGCTCGAGGTCAAACAGCGCCAAAAACCGGCTCTCCCGCAGCAGCGGGATCATCGGAAAAATTGCCAGCGGAATCGTCATCAGTGCCCCCCGGAAGCAGCCCCGCAACAGATGACGCCGCGACGCGGCATCGCAGGATGCCAGCCGCCACAATAAAAAGACCGCCCCCGCCGGGAGAAAAAGCAGCAAAATTTTGAGGTAGCACATCGCCATCGCCGAGACGCTCAGCCCCATCAAAACCGCACTCCTCCACCCCCCGCCCGCCTCGCAGCGCAGCATCCCCAACAAAATCAGCGGAGAGAAAACCATGCACGCAGCCGTGCTCTGGTGCTCGAGATGCGCCAGTCGTAGAACGAACTGTGCGCATGTCACAT
Source organism: Terrimicrobiaceae bacterium (assembly GCA_041741775.1). Taxonomy (GTDB): domain Bacteria; phylum Verrucomicrobiota; class Verrucomicrobiia; order Chthoniobacterales; family Terrimicrobiaceae; genus QYQL01. Next base: position 5,850 of record JBGSJQ010000170.1, read on the forward strand.
AGAGCACTGCGGTCCACACCCCAGCCCACGCACTGCCGATCAGCCGCCGGGAAAGCGAATACATGGAAAGTCCGGCAAAAAAAATGACGATCAACCCGAGGAGCTTCGGAGCCTCGACCATCGAAACCCATGGCGACACGACCCAGAGAATTCCGTGAAGCAGGGCCAGCGGCAGGAGGCTCATGCTGAAGAGCGCATAGCTGTGCCCGAAAAGGTAGTTCGGCGTCCACCACGACCACCCTCCAACCGACCTCATGGCTGCAAAAAAATCCCCGCCCCGCGCCGTCCCCCCATACATCTCCTCAAAAGAGGGCGTCTGGCTCATCCACCCCCACCCCAGCACCCCGCAGAAAGCCAAAAGGAACAACAGAAGAACACCCAGAGCCTTCCGGTCCTGCCCGCCTCCCCCGGAAGGAGGTTCTTGAGATGAAAATTGAAACATGCGACACAATCAGCTACCCGCTTCACAAAAAAATTGCACTTCAAATGCAACACTCAAATGCACCCCGGGCGCAGCCGCCCGCTTCCTTCCTCAATACCCTGGTCGGGCACCTCCGGCCAGTCGCTTGCCAAGAGCCAACGGACGAATTACCCTCGCTTTGGGAATGCAACCGGTCATCAATCTGGAAGAAACCATCGGAAAAACGGTGGGCAGGAGGCTCGGCGTCGCCCCCTTGCAAGCTCTCCCTCCGGAAACGGAATCCAACAGGCAATGGTGGGCGGCCGGTTGTGGAATTCGGGCCCGCCGCGGGGTCTACCGTTTTAAGAGTCACGAGGAGGCCGATCAATGGCTGATGGACCATTTAACCCGGAATCAGGCGAACTGACTCCCCGCGATCCGTCTCTGGCGGATCTCGTGGAGCTTTGCCGTCAACTTTGCAATCGGGGGGGCCTCATTTTTGGTGGTGGGAGGTTTTGCCGTCCGCGCTAACGGATACCCCCGCCATACCGGAGACATCGATCTTCTCATCGATGCCAGCCTGGAAAATGAAGCCAAAGTCTTTGACGCCCTGGCAACCCTCCGCTCAATTTACTTCACAAAATCCTCTTCGGTGAACACCTGTGTCCAGGGAATCGGAAGTTCCTTTCCGTAGGATTTTGCCATGTAATTCTTGATGAAGTGGCGATCCTCGCTCGACAGGCACAGGCGACTGTAGTTCTTGAACCACTTGATGCTCTGCCCGAGCTTGATCGCCTCCTCGATGGTGCCGGTAAAGACATTTCCGATGCCGATGTGAATGTAAACGCACGGCATGATGTCGCCATATTGTGTGATGTGCAGCGTGGAATGCACGGCCCCGCAGCCTTTGTCCATACCGTAAGCTGGCCACACATCCCGGTGGAGGACCGGATATTCTTTGTGCGCCGCGAAGAGGTAGTCCTCGTCTTCGGGGGTTATCAGAACGTCGTATCGCCCCTCCCAGGATCCGGTCGGGCGGGCGGCCAGAATGTCCACGGTGTAGTCGTTTTCCGTGGCAAATTTTGCCATCTCGATGATCTGCCCTGTCTGGCAATTTTGGTGAGTCACGCATGTCTGGACAACCACTCCCATGCCCGCTTCTTTGGCATTTGCCATGGCCGTGATCGCCTTGCCGTAGGCACCTTCGCTGTGCCGGTTCGCGTCGTGCGCTTTCGGGTCGAAATCGTCCAAGCTGATCTTGACCTTGTCCAATCCGAGGCTCTTCAAGTGCTTGGCCTTCTCCTTTGTAAGAAAATGACCGTGTGTGCTCATCGTCAGATGGAACTTGTCGGGCTGGAGCGCGAGAATCACCTCATCCAAATCCTTAAAAACCGTTGGCTCCCCTCCGGAGATGCAGAACTGGGCCAACCCCAAGGAATCCGCCTCGTCGCTGACCCGGCGCAGATCCTGGGGAGTCAAGATCCGTTCCCCCTTCGGTCGCATCCACCTCCCGCGCCAAGCGGTGCAGTGGCTGCAGCTGAGATTGCAGATGTAGCTGTAGGCAATATCGATAATCGGCGTGGCGATCCCCCGACTATGCCGGTCGGAAATTTTGATGATTTTGTCGTAAACCAGAGGCTTTTCGCTCCTGAGTTTTTCCCGTTTCGCCTGCTCGATTTGCTGGAGTGTCATGTTGTTGATCCAAGTTAAAAAACTTCTACGGGAAGTCAACGCATACCTCGGAACCGGGCCAGATAAATGAGGCCGCCGGGAAGCGACCAGAGGAGTTCGTTCGCAACCATGAGAAGCGAGAGGGAAACCACAAACTCGGCCGCACCGCCAGCCCCGTCGGATGCGGGGAGGATGTTGAGCACTTGGAAATAGTAGATAAGAACCAGCTCGCGCAGGCCGTGCCCGTTGACCGTCACGGGCGCCATCATGAGCACCATCAGGACAGGCAGGAAGATCAGAGTGTCCGCATAGGTGATCGAAAATCCGAGAGAGCGGGAAAACAGAAAGAAGAGAAAGAACGAAAAGAGATGAATTCCGAATGAAAGCGCAAAGCCGGCAGCCAGCGCACCTCCTGGCCGCACGCCCGTTTTCATGGCTTCAATAAACCTGAAAACCTGCGCCCGCACGGGCAGGCGGTGACGCAATAAATATCCTGGCACGGCCAGAAACACCAGAAAAGCGACGGAAGCAGCTGCGAGCCAGTCCGGCAGGTGCCAGCCCTCGGGAAGTTTCGGGATCGGCTGCCGGAAAAGCGAGGCGGAGGCCAGCACCAGCAGTGCGGCGAGCGCCAGAAGCCTGTCTACTACCACGCTCGCAACAGCCCCCGCCTTGCGGTGCGGCGAGATGCGGCAGAGATGGTAGATTTTGACAAAGTCCCCGCCGGTGTTGCCGGGCAGAACGGTGTTGAAAAACTGTCCGGCCCACGTAAGAAAAAAGACGCTTTTCCCGGACACAGAAATTTCCTGCTGGCGGATGAATAGCTGCCAGCGCACGGAGAGGAGGAATACCGGGAGAATCGTCAGGGAAGATGCGATTGCCAATAGCCGCCAGTCGGCCTGCCAGAGAATTCTTCCCACAGACGACCATTCCAGCTTTCTAACTACAAGCCAGATCATCGCGAGCGAGGCAGCGGCGCGGAGGATCAGGAACGCGTATTTCTTGAAGCCGGAATCGCCCGGGTCGCCAGCCAAAGCCCCCTTGCTGGCAAGTCCGTCCCCTGGCGCGGATTTCATCGGGCAGGGCCCATGATTTCCAGCCGGTTTTCCCGCAGGATGGCGACGGTGATCCGCGAACCATGGTCCCGCGCAATGATATCGGCCACTTCATCGGAGTAGCTTGCAGCCATGACGATCACCGCCTCGACGGGATCAGAGACAAGTGCTGAGGGAGGGACGACCGGCAGGTGTGTCGCAGGGGTGAATTTCCCCTGCTTGAACGGCGCGGAGTCAACGACGTAGCGGATCGTGGAAGCAATTCCCGAAAGTGCCAGAACCGCCAGTGCCTGATGCCCGGCTCCCCAAACGGCAACCCTCCTGTCGGGATATCCGGCGACAAACTCCGAGAGATCCTGCGCGATCCTTTCCTGGCAGCGGGAAAAGTCCGCCAAGTCAAGCGGTTCGCGCTTCCGGACGGCGACCGAGAGCACGTAGTCGTCGCGCAATTCTTCCGCCCCGATGACCTCAAAACCGTTCCAGCACAGCGTCGAGAGAAGCGTCTCGCGGGAAAAATAGAGAAGGTGGTCGGAGATAAACTCCGAGAACAGCCGCTCGCGAACCATCATGTCGAAATTCGGAACCTCGATCAGGCCGACGCCACCCGGAACCATCTGGCGGCGGATCGCGCGAAGGGATGCGCCCGGGTCCGGCATGTGCTCGAGAAACATGAGGAGAAAAAATGCGTCGAACGGACCGCCGGGAATATCGCCCGGGTCCGCATCGGGGTAGCCTTGCGAAACTTTCAGGCCGGAGTCCCTGCATTGGCGGACGGATTCCTCGGAGAACTCGATCCCGTGAGCGTCGACAGGAAGCTGATCGAGTATTGCAAGGAAGTCGCCGCGCCCGCAGCCGATCTCGATCACCTTCTTCCCCACAAGCCCGTGGCGGTCGATGAACTCAGAAAACTGCTGCCGCTTCGCATCGCAAACCACTTGAGAGATCCCGGCGGCACGGATCACCTCGCGAAAATATGGCACGGGCTCCGCCGTCAACTGGACCAGCCCGCACCCCGTGCATTGGAAGATATCGAGGTCCGCACCCGAATCAGCGGCAACCTGCTGCGCATTCGGAAACCCCTGAGCGGCAGCCGGCATGTGTCGGTAGCTCAGGAGCGGATCAGGAAAGAGCGGTTGCGCACAAACTCGGCAACATTTCACACCACTCATGCGTCAGGGTTCGGGAAGTTAATCGTTTCCTCGATGATCGCCAGTGGGCGGTTCTTCACCTGGGTGAGAATGGCTCCGACGTATTCCCCGATAATTCCGATGAAGATGAGCTGGACTGCGGAAAAGAAGAAGACCCCGATGATCAGCGGAGCCAGGCCGAGCGTGAACGTGTCCCAGTAGAGGAGCTTGTAGGCGAGATATCCCAGGGCGACAAGAAGGCTGATTCCTGCTATAAAAAATCCACTGAACGTCGCTAGCCTGAGTGGAAGCTTTGAGTGGTTAATCACACCACTCATCGCCACGTCGTAAAGCGAAAGGAAAGAATGTTTCGATTTTCCGCGCTTCCGTTCGGGCTGCACGAAGGGGACCTCGGCCCGCCGGAAACCGATCTCGCTAACAAATCCTCGCAAATATGGAACAGGGTCCCGGTGGCGCCGCAGCACGTTCAAAAACACACGGTCGTAAAGGCCGAATCCGGTAAAATTCTGGATGACCTGATCGGTGTCGGAGAGGAAGCCGAGCACCCGGTAGAAGCATTTCCTAGCAAAAAAGATTAGTGGGTTTTCGCCACTGGACGACTTGACGGCCACGACGACCTTGCACCCTTCCTCCCATCTTCGGATCATGTCCGCAATCAGCTCCGGCGGATCCTGCAGGTCGCAGGCCATCAGAATCACCGCGTCGCCAGTTGCCAACATGAATGCGTTATATCCGGACCGGACCGGCCCGAAATTGCTCGAATTAAAAATTACCTTGAGGCGGGAATCCGCCGCCGCGAGCCGCCTCAGGATTTCCCGGGTCCCGTCGGCCGAGCAGTTGTCGGCAATGATGATCTCGTAGGAATAGCCAGGGAACTCGGACAGAACCTTGGTGACGCGGGTGTAAAAGTCCTCGACGTTACCCTGTTCATTGAGGCAGCCGGTGACGATACTGACTTTCTTTCCTAGCTGTGTCATGAAGAAGAACTAACCCGCACTGGTCTTCCTTTTAGCGAGAGACGCACGGAAAAGCCTTTCAACAGGAAACCCATCGACGGTGTCCTTCGTGTAGTGGTTGCTGCGGTAGATTTCACAGCGTGCGCACGATGGGTTTTCGCGCATCCGGTTCTCCAAATGCATCTTTTGAAACTGATACCATTCTTCGGACTGCCACAGGTTCTGAAGCGACATCTGATCAACATTCCCAAGATTTGTCCCGCCGATGAAATCAACGCAGCACGGGGAAACGTCTCCGTTGGCCCGAACAGCCATCGTGGTAAAAGGCATCGGACACGCGGTGCGCCGGGTGCTGTTCGCAAGAAGATCCTCCTTGGCGCGGACAGCGTCCTCACCGTAGTAGCCCTCAATGAAATCCTTCTCCTTGACCCGAATCCAGCCATGCGGCTTGTCCAGATAGACCTCGTCGGCGACCGGCTTGAACAGGTCGAGGAAAATCTCATTGTCCGCAGAAAAGGTATCCAACGTTTTGCAGCTAACAAAAGGATGATCGCTTGACAGCCGCCGCTTGATTTCTTGAAGTGCCGCCAAGTTGTCCCGAATTCCTTCAAGGTGCGTCCGCGAGCCCGTGACAGCTTCGTGCTTTTCCTGAGTGGCACCATAAATCGAAACCCGGATGTAGTCGATCCCGGCCGCAACGAGCTGCTCCGATATGGCGGGCTTGAGAAGCGAGCCGTTCGTCGTCATCTCTACACGCTCGGCGACGCCGGCGGCGACCGCCAGCCGCGCCATTTCCGGAAAATCCGGGCTAACCAGCGGCTCGCCGTAGATAGTAAGTTTGAGGACTTTGATCTTCGGTCCGCTCCAGGACGCGAGCTGATCGAGCACGCGGCGGAACCGATCCAGAGGCATGTTGGCTTTGGTCTCGGAGAAATACGACTTTTCCTTGAGGCTCTGGAAGCACTGGACGCAGCGGAAATTGCAGAGGCCAGACGGCTCGATGAGAACCGTGAACGGCTTCTGCAGCGGCAGAACTTCAAGCAGGTTGTGCCGGTTTGTTTTATGAAGCTCGGTATACTTGATCATACTGTAACATCCTCCGGAGGGAGCGCGTAGCAAACGGTTTCGTATTCAAGTTTGGTGTGGTGCCTGAGGAAGACCCGGTATTCCGGGACAAGACTTTTGATGAATAGCGGGATTTCCCACAGGTCTTTGAAGTGGTGGTAAACGCAGATCGCCAGTTTGGGCCTATTGGCGAGGATTGTTCCTCGCGCTCCTTCGAGCGCTTTGAGTTCCGACCCCTCAATGTCCATCTTCAAAAAGGTGACCCGCGCCGCGCCGATGAGGTCGTCCAGACGGGCAACATGCCCCTGCGCATCTCCAGTTCCTATCGTGCTCTGAGAGAGCTCGACGCTGTAGGATATATCGAGCGACTCATTCCACAGTCCCTCCGGATGCAGAATGATTTTTTCCGCCCCCGGCAGTGCGGATACTGAGGATTGCAGACATTCAAAATTAGCCGCGTTCAACTCGAAGCAGTGCATCGAATCAAAACTTCCGCCCGTGCGCCTGATAAAATCACCGACCGTGTCTCCGGTGAATGCCCCCGCATCTACAAACGACTCATCCGCTTTCAGCTGGATGAGGTCCACCGGAAAATACTGGTCCCCCTCACAAACACCTGCCATGAGGCCCGGAGCGCTTCCGGCATCGAGCAGCCGGTCGAGCGTGGCATCGAAGACCCGCACCGAGCGCTCATCCGCAAGCATGTTATGGACTTCTTCCAACCGCGCCGCCACCTCATCCTGATTCTGGTAGGACAAATAGTCCGAGCTGATGAGATCATATTTGTAGATCAGGTGGACGCAGGGGAATTTCTTTTTGGAGAGAAATTCCAGAACGGGCTCAAAGTCGCCGACGGTCACGAAAACGGCCAGTTCGTCTTTGTGTTTTTCCAGCTCTGATGGGGAGATGCATGTGACGCCAGAGAAGGTCTTACCCCATTTTTCGGGATTCGAGTCACAGCAAAAATCAATGTTCCGGCCTACAAGATCGCGCCAGGTTTCGGCGATACTTCCAAAAATGGCACCGCAGCCATAGAACGCGACAAACCGGCTCGTCGAGGCCATAGCAAGCACCTCCGTCCGATAGTTGCGCCGCGCCGCAAGGAGTCGGGCAATGCGCTCCGGGGCAGCGGGATCCGGGCGGTGCGGGACGGGGGTGAGTTTAGGAGCAGCCATGTTGATTGTTGTCGAGGGCGATCATGTTCGCTCGGAGTTCGTCGGGCAGCAAATAGGGCCACATATCTTCGAGCGGTTTCGAAATCATGCTTCCCTCGGGGGTCTTCATGGATTGGACGCGGGGCGCGGTGACCTGGAGCTGGGAAACACGAATCACGCAGAGCGCGGGATCGCTGCCCTCAAGCGTGCGCGCGATGGCGCTGGCAAGGTCCTCGCAGGTATCCGCCCGTTCGGTGCGGATGCGGTAGGCCCGGGCGATAGCAGTGGTGTCCGGCATGGCGAGCCCGCTCGCCGTTCCCGAGCCAACATAGAATCCGTCGAACAGATTCCGCTGGGTGGCGCGGATGCTGGCATAGCCGTCGTTGTCGAGAAGGAACATTTTAACCGGGAGCCCGAGGTGAGCAATGGTTTGGAGCTCCTGGATGTTGAGCTGGAATGCGCCGTCGCCGTTGATGAGGATCGTGCGCTTCCCGGTCGTCAGGCAGGCTCCGATTGCGTAGGGTAGCCCGAATCCCATCGATCCAAGCCCAGCCGCATTTTTGATGAGCTGGCCTTTTTTGACGCGGATGGCCTGGTAGGTGATCTCACCAGCCGCGCCGGAGCTTTCCGGAGTGATCACATCATCGTCCTTCAGGTGGTCGCTCAGCACATCGGTGAAAACGTAGAGGTCGATGCTTTCGCCGGGTTTCCGGTAGTCTTCGAGCACAACCGGGTAGCGGGTCTTCAGGTCGCGGGCATAAGCCAACCACCGGGAGAGATCGTTCGAAGAGGGGTTCGGCGGTACGGCTAGAGCGCGCAGGAATTCCCCGGCGTCGGCAACGATCGCAACATCCGTCCGGCGGATCTTTCGGATTTCCGCCTCGTCGATGTCCACCATGACCAGTTTCGCGTGCGGCGCTAGGCCAGCCGGATTGAAGGCAGTAAGGCTCGGGTCAAGCCGGGAGCCGATCACGAGCAGGAGGTCGCAGTTCTGCACCAGAAAATTTGCGGTCCGGCATCCGAGAATCCCCGGACTCCCGAAATTGAGAGGGTGGGAGTGGTCGAGAAAATCGACCGCTTTCCATGTGAGGACGGTCGGAATATTTCCGGACTCGATAAACCGGGAGAAATTGTCCACAGCGCCAGCCAGTTTAATCCCGTTGCCGGCAATGATGAGTGGGCGCTTGGCGGCGGCAAGAAGAGCTGTGACTTCGGCGATTTGTGCTGCGGACGGCGCCGGTGGGTCGGCGCATTCCGGGACAAAGCCCTCCAGCGAGTCCGGATCAATCGTGGCAGCCTGGACATCAAGCGGGATATCGAGCCACACCGGCCCCATGCGGCCGCTCGTCGCCAGGTGCCATGCCTTCTCGATGTGGAAACGAATTCGTTCCGGCTCCAAGATCGTCACCGCATATTTTGTGATCCCAAAAACCATCGAGACAATATCTACTTCCTGAGATCCCATCTGCCTCACTCCGCTGCCGGCTTTCAGATCCTGCCGCTTGCATTGTCCAGAAATCATGAAGACCGGCGTCGAGTCAAAATAGGCGGCGGCCACGGCGGTCACGCTATTCGTCGCGCCCGGACCCGAGGTCACAAGCGCGACCCCGGGGAAGTTTGCGAATTGTCCCGCGGCCTCGGCCGCAATCGCGAGCGCCTGTTCGTGCAAGAAGCATGTGTATTCGATCCGCTCGCTGCGTCCCAGCGAGTCGTTAAGATGCATGGCCCCTCCCCCGGTGAGAAGGAAGACGCGCTTCACGCCCTTGTCCGCGAGGAGGTGGAAGACGTAATCGGAGAGCTTCATCGTGGATTGGCTGCCTGGCCGCAAAGGCCGAGATGATCGAGGACCTCGCGCACGGCCCCGCGCCCGCCGCCGGTCTTTGCCACGAAGTCAGCCGCTGCGAGCACGAGGGGATGGGCGTCCAATGGTGCGCCGGAAAATCCGGCGATGGAAATGGCGGACAGATCGTTCACGTCGTCGCCTACGAAAACAATCTGATCCATCGGCACATCCACAGAGTTCGAAAACTCCCGAAGGGCTGCCGCTTTGTCCCGGCAAGATTTTCGCACAAAGGAAATGCCCATTTTCTCCGCATATCTGTCAATCAGTGAACTAGACTCGCCTGAGATCAGCGCGAAGGTGATACCGTTGCGGGAAGCGAGGGAAATGCCCATAATGTCTCGGAAGGAGAAAGATTTTGACTCCTCTCCGTCAGATCCCCAAACGAATGTTCCATCGGTGAGCACCCCGTCCACATCGAGAGCAACCGCCCGCATTGGCATCAGACGCGGCCCCCAACCCGGCGGAGCTTTTTCATGACGGGAATTTCCCGTTCGAAGACGCGCTTTGATTCAGATCCGAGGGCCATCTCAACAAGCCGGATATCCCGCACGAGCCGGGTCAGCCCGCTGGGGCCGAGCGAGGCCGCCTGATCGGATCCCCACATGGATCTCTCGAGGGTGATATGACGCTCAACGATGCACGCACCAAGGGCCACGGCTGCCACAGAGGAGGCAATTCCCGTTTCATGCCCAGAATATCCAATAGGAACTCCGTAGCGCTTGCGAAACTCCGAAATTACAAGCAAATCAATTTCGTCGTAGTTTGCCGGGTAGGTGCCCGTGGATTGCAGGATAATGAGGTCTTCCCTCCCGAGAATTTCCACCGCACGATCAATTTCCTCAATGGAACTCATCGCGGTCGAGAGAATGACTGGTTTTCCGATACCGCGCGTGTGGCGAAGGAGGTTGTCGTCCGTGAGAGATGCCGAAGCAATCTTGAAGCATGGCACTTCAAACTGGGCGATAAAATCCACAGACGATTCATCCCAACAGGATGCGAACCAAGGAATCTCCATCTCCCGGCAGAAATCGTCAAGCTGGCGGTATTGATCCACCCCAAATTCCAACCCCCTCTTGAGGTCGCCATTCGTCGATCCGAACGGATTTTCCCGGGGCTTTGCGAGCTCTTCAGAGGTATAAACAATCTCGATCGTTCGCTTCTGGAATTTCACCGCATCGCACCCGGCGTTTTTTGCAACAGAAATCAAGTTTTTTGCGATGTCGAGACTGCCGTTGTGGTTAATTCCGATCTCGCCAACAATGAAACAAGGTTGGCCCGCGCCGACTTTTCGGGAAGCAATTTGCAGGGTGCTGCTTAACATAAATAGTTGGGGAGGATGCTATATCGTGCTTTGCACTTTTTCGTTATAAGAATCGATAAGCCTCGCATCTGAGCAGCGCCGAAGCAAGGATTTTCAGGCGACACAAAAGCCATTTAGCCATTCCCAAGTTCGGGAAAGGGCCTCTGGAAATTGTATTGGCGGTGGTAAAAGAAATTCGTGGTCCAGCCGGGAGGTGTCGGGAACGTAGTAGGAAAACACGGTGGTTTCGCGCAGGATCTGGATCCCGGCCGGCGGCTTCGTCAACGATGCAACCATTTGGGCGGTTTCCCCGATCGTGATTTCTTCCCGTCCCCCAACATTGTAAACACCACCCGGTCGGCCCTTTGTAAGGATCAGCCACAAGCGGACAGTTAGATCTGCCGAATGGAGATAGGAGCGGATCGGCAAGCCATCACCTCGGACGGTGATGGGCCGAGCTCTAAGTATGTCCCAGAGGAAGTTTCCGACCGCAAACTGCCCGCCAAGAGGAAGCCTTGGACCAATAAAAGCGAAACCCCGAGCAACAGTCGCAGGCAGTCCGGACTTCGCCGCCTGGGCCAACCAGTGGTCCTCCGCCTTTGCCCGGATTCGAGGGTAGGAGAGGGGGTCGGCTGCGCCAAATCTGGGATATTCTTCGGAGATCGGAGTGCATTGCACGGGGGCTTTATAGACGGCACCGGTGCTGCAGAGGAGACAGCCGCGTGATTGTTTCTGCGAAGCAATTTCCTGAAGCATTGAGATAGAACCTTCGAACTGGATCTCGATCTCCGGCAAAGGGGCGGGCGCATACAACGAATGAATGATGAAATCCACCGGTCCGTCTGGGACCGGGAGGGAAGCCGCGTCGGCTTCGAGGATCTCGACGCGTGGGTCGATGGCCAGATGTGGCAGCTCCTCTGAAAAGCGCCGGCCATTGCGTGTTACGGCAATGGCCCGGAAAGGCAGCCCCAACCGCGTCCCCGCATGCAAGAAGGATTCCAGCATCCAACTCCCAAAAAACCCCGAGGCGCCGGTAAAAAGCACGCGCGCGCCTGCCAAGCGGCTCCAACCTTCGCCGACATGGTGGAGAACGCGATCCAAGTCTTCCAGAGGAAGGGGGGTGCTCATGTTTGCTTGCTCACAAAATCCACAATGCAGGAAATCATGTAGTCCAGCATCGCGCGGCTCAGTCCGGGGTAAACGCCCACGAAGAGTGCGCGGTTCATGATCTCATCGGCTCCCGCCAGGTCACCGACAACGCGGAAGGCACCGGGGTTGGACTGGCGCAGGCGGGTGAGTGCGGGCTGCCGGACGAGGTTGCCACCGAAGAGCGCGCGGCTGCCGATTTTCCGAAGTTCGAGTTCGCGGACAAGATCGGCCCGCGTGAATGGGGCACCTGGTTTCACCATCAGCATGAACCCGAACCACGATGGCGCGGACGTGCACCCGGAATTATCCCAAGAAAAATCGGAAATCGGAAATCGGAAATCGGAGGCATTTTCTTCAAGCTTTACGATTTTATTTTCAGGGTTCTTCCATTCCAAGGCGTGGGTCGGAAGCTGAAAGTCGAAGAACTCCCGGAGGGCGTCCAATCCGGCCCGGAGGTAGTTCCAATTGTTCCGTCGCGCCTGGATGAATGCCGGGAGCTTTTTCAGTTGAGCCCGACCGATTGCCGCCTGCAGATCCAGAGGCTTCAGGTTGTAGCCAATGTGGCTGTAGATGTATTTGTGGTCGTAGCCCGCAGGGAGTTCGCCGAGGTGCCATCCGAAGCGCTTATTGCAGGTGTTGTCCTTACCGCTCGCGCACCAGCAGTCCCTTCCCCAGTCACGAAAACTTTCAATGAGGACTTTCCATTTCATGTCCCTCGTGACATTGACCGCCCCGCCTTCACCGAGCGTCAAATGGTGTGGCGGGTAAAATGACTGGGTGCTCATATCGCCAAAGGTTCCTGTCCAGGCCGCGGCGGCGGATGGCATCGCATACTCCGCGCCAAGCGCATCGCAGTTATCTTCGATGAGCCAGAGCCCGTGCCTTTGGCAAAAGTCCACGACCGAGCGGAGATCAAACGGATTTCCCAGGGTATGCGCCATGATGACCGCCTTGGTTTTGCCTTCGCAAAACGCTTCCTCGAGCTGCCCGCTACGGACATTCAGTGTCACTGGGTCGCTGTCGAGAAAGACGGGAACGGCTTGATTTTGCAGGATGGGAGCCACGGTGGTGGGAAATCCCGCCGCGACCGTAATCACCTCGTCACCTGGATTGAGGCGCTTCTCCTCGGGGAGCGTCTGGCTTGTGAGGGCGGAGACCGCGAGCAGGTTGGCGGAGGATCCGGAGTTGGTGAGCAGGGACCTCTTGCAGCCCATGAGGGCGGCGAGTTCCTTCTCAAAAGCCTCCCCTTCCCCGCCGAGGGTGAGCCAGAAATCCATCGAGGATCCGACCGCAGCGCTGACCTCCTCGGCATCAAAAACCCGACCGGCATACGGGATGACGGTCTCGCCTGGAACAAACGCGATTCCCTCGCCACCAGGCGCCCTCCCCGCATGCGCCAGCTCGGAAAATTCGCGGGTCAGAGCGAGGATTTCCTTGCGCAGCTCTTCGGCAGTTCGGCGCGTGCTCACCGGCTCCCCTCCCCGCACGCCGCGCGATCCCGAAGTGCACTTTCATAGCCGTTGATCTGTTCCTCGGAAATGGCTTCCACCGACGCCGGATTGCTCCACACGGCACGATACCACTTGATGGTTATTGCAATGGCGGTGTCACAATCCCAAACCGGCCGCCAGCCGAGAACCTCCGCTGCCTTCTCCGTGTTCAGCCTCAGGAGCCTGGCCTCAGCCGGGGCCCGTTCGGCAGACTCGACCCGATGGGTGCCGGGCCAGCAGGTGAGAGCTCTCGCGACAACATCATGGACGGGAAGGCACGAAACAAGATCCGGCCCGAAATTGAAGGCCGATAAATGTTTGCCGGCAGGCTCCTGAAAAAGGTGCTGCGCCAGCAAGAGATATCCGGCAAGCGGCTCGAGCACATGCTGCCACGGCCGCACGGAGTCGGGGTTTCGAACCACCACGGGCCGGTCATCCGAGAGCGCGCGGATGCAATCGGGGATCAAGCGGTCGGCGGCCCAGTCGCCCCCGCCAATGACATTGCCCGCACGTGCGGTCGCGACAGCCACCGGCGAGTGCTGGAAAAACGAATCTCTGTAGGCCGCTGTGACAATTTCGCAGGCTGCCTTGCTCGCGCTGTAGGGATCTCGCCCGCCAAGGGGATCGGACTCCGCAAGCGCCCGCCCGTCCTCGCGGTTCTCGTAGCACTTGTCGGAGGTCACGATGACAGCAGCACATTTTCTTGTGAGCGGCCGGAGGGCCTCCAGCACGTTGACTGTGCCCATGATATTCGTGGAAAAGGTGTCAGCGGGGATCTCATACGAAAGCCTCACCAGCGGCTGGGCGGCCAGGTGGAAAACGAAATCCGGCGAGGCGCATTTGATCGAGTGCCGCACCGCCAGCGGATCCCTCACATCGCCTTCCTCATGGTGGATTCGCTCCCGCAAACGGAGTTGCTCAAAGAGCGAGGGAACGGTCGGGGGCGGGAGGGAAAAGCCATGGACTTTGGCCCCAAGGCGCAAAAGCCAGAGGGTGAGCCAGGATCCCTTGAATCCGGTGTGCCCGGAAATCCAAACCGTTTTTCCAGCAAAGAGGCCGGAAAAGGGCTGTGGTGCGGAGGGGGCGATGGAGTGAGGGGGGTGTTTCACTTTGATCCCCTCACTTCCAAATCTTCCAAGGCGCGCGGCCGCTGTCCCACAGTTCGTTCAATCTTGTGAACTCCTGATACGTATCCATCGGCTGCCAGAAGCCGGTATGATGGAAGGCATTGAGTTGCCCCTCCTCTGCGAGCTTCTGCATGGGCTGTTTTTCCAGAAGCATGTCATCGGAATCGGTGAGGTAGTCAAAGAGCCTGGTTGAGGCGCAGAAGAAACCACCATTGATCCATCCCTCCTCGGTCTGGGGCTTCTCATTGAACGAGGCCACCACGCCATCTGCAGCAAAAGAAACCTCCCCGAAGCGCCCCGGAGGATGCACGGTTGTCATCGTCAGGATTTTTCCAGAGGCAAGATGGGTGCTGAGGCAGCCCGTAATGTCGATATCCCCCACCCCGTCACCGTAGGTCAGAAGAAAGTGTTCATCGCCACCGAGGTATTGGCGGACCTTGGCAATGCGGCCGGCTGTGAGCGTTTCCTCCCCCGTCTCAGCCAGAGTCACCGTCCACCCCTCTTCCTCCTGCCGGTTGTGAAAAACCGCCCCATCGCCCCCCCCCAAGCGAAGGGTTACATCCGACGTATTCCACAAGTAATTCCGGAAGTAATCTTTGATGACGGCTCCCTTGTAACCAAGGCAAAGGACAAATTCCGTGAAGCCATGTGCGGCGTAGATCTTCATGATGTGCCAGAGGATCGGGCGCCTCCCGATCGGCAGCATCGGCTTTGGGCGGAACTCCGTCTCTTCCCGCAACCGCGTTCCCTTTCCGCCACAGAGGATGACAACTTTCATAGGGATGGACTGCTCTCCGTCCTCGCAGCACGCTCGTTGGCCAGATATTCTGCCGCCGTCAGGGATGTCTTGGGAAGCGCACTCATGTGGCAGTCAGACCTATCACGCAGACTGAGGAGAGTCAAAGAATGCCTGGCTCCAGACATTTTCCCCAAGAAGACCGAATTGCTTTCCGCACGATGCGCCTTACCACCCCGAAGCGGACGGATTATGTTGCCGCCAGAATGTTTCTCATTTCACGGATATTCTCCCGCTTGCTCCAAGATGACATACTCGGAGATTTCCATTTGAAAAAACTGCGGGCCACACCCGGGGCGCGAGAGGTCTTTGGCATGGTGCCATCAGGAGATGCGGGGGCTCACTTCAGCCTTTCCACGTTGTGGCGACATCGCTTCACAGTGTTTCCCTTATACCACCCAGACACCGCATAGGCAAGATTGCCCGGACCGAAGCCTCAAAGAACGGGATGAGGGCCTTTTACTGTGAAAGCGCTGGTTGAAAGCGGCTATCGCGCTGGTTTTCCGCTTTCCGCTTTCCGGTCTGTTGTCTATGAATGGCTGGCCTGATGACATCCGAATCCCTTTTTCTCATTGCCGGCAGCGGGGAGTATCCGCGGCTAGTGGCGGAGTCGGCCCGGCAGGCGGGGGTACTACGGATTGTGGTGGCGGCATTTGTTGGGGAGACTTCTGCGGAAACCGAAGCACTGGCGGACGAGGTGTTCCGGATGAAGGTCGGCCAGATGGGCAAGCTGCTGGAAGCGGCCAGGAAATCGGGCGCCACAAAGGCGCTGATGGCCGGGCAGATTGCGCCAGGCAACCTCTTCAACCTTCGGCCCGACCTGCGGGCGCTGGTGCTTCTGGCCCGATTGAAGGAACGAAATGCGGAGACCCTTTTTGGAGCGGTCGCCGACGAGCTCTCCGCCGCCGGACTGACCCTGCTGCCAGCCACCACCTATATGGAGCGCCACCTCGCGGAGAACGGGCTCCTCGCCGGACCAAAACTCAAGCCCCGCCAGATCGCCGACCTCGAATTCGGGCTCCGTATCGCCAAGGAGACCAGCCGCCTCGACATCGGGCAGACGGTCGTGGTGAAAAATGGCACCGTCCTCGCCGTCGAAGCCTTTGAGGGGACGGACAACGCCATCCGCCGCGGCGGAGAGCTGGGCCGGGGCGGGGCCATGGCGGTCAAAGTTTCCAAACCCGGACAGGACATGAGGTTCGACGTGCCGGTGGTGGGAACAAAAACTTTGGAGGTCGCTGCATCGGCCGGGATCCGGGCCATCGGTGTGGAGGCTGCCTCGACGCTCCTGCTCGACCGCGACAAGGTCGTCGCCGCCGCTGCAGCAGCCTCCCTTTCTATTTACGGACTATGAAAACCATTCGCACAGGAGTCGTCGGAGTCGGGCACATGGGCATCAACCACGCCCGGATTTACAGTGAAATCAAGGGGGCCAGTCTGGCGGCCGTCTATGATGCCGACAGCTCGGCTGCCGCCGCCGCCGCCTCGAAATACCAGACCCGGGCCGCCGCCTCACTCGAGGAATTTGCCTCGCTCGTCGATGCCGCCACGATCTGCACCCCAACGGTCACGCACTACGAGATCGGAAAACAGCTCCTCGCCCAAGGCAAGCATCTCCTCGTGGAAAAACCCATCGCCGACACCCCGGCCCACGCCCGCGAGCTCTCCGCGCTGGCCGCCGCCAACGCCTGCGTCCTCCAGGTCGGTCACGTCGAACGCTTCAACCCCGTCCTCCACGCCCTCGAAGCCCAGCTCCAGAACCCCCGGTTTCTGGAGGTCACCCGCCTCTCCCCCTATCCGAACCGCAGCACCGACATCGGCGTCGTCCTCGACCTCATGATCCACGACATCGAGATCATCCTTCACCTCGTCCGCTCCCCCATCGCCTCGCTCGACCCCGTCGGCATCTCCGTCCTTGGTCGCGGCGAAGACATCGCCAACGTCCGCTTCCGCTTCGAAAACGGCTGCGTCGCCAACCTCACCGCCAGCCGGATCAGCCAGGACCGCGTGCGTAAAATCCGCGTCTTCCAGGAAAATGCCTACCTCTCGCTCGACTACAAAAACCAGTCCGGCTACCTCCTGCGCCTCGCCAGAGAGGACGAGAAAGCCAGCTCCGGCATCGGCAAACTCATCGGCCTCGCCACCGACTCCAAAATTGTCACCGACTTCAGCGGCCGCCGGATTGTCCGCGAACCGGTCGAAGTCCAGCAGGGCGAACCTCTCAAAATCGAACTCGAATCCTTCGTCCAGTGCGCCCGCGACGGACTCAAACCCCGCGTCACCGGGCAGGCTGCCGCCGATGCCCTCGACATCGCCCTCGAAATCACCCGCAAAATCGACGAAGCCGACCCCAGAAAATCCGCCCCTCCGCAAGGGGCCTGAGAACACGAAAATCAAGGGCTTCGGAGGGCGCAGCCTTCGCGAGGTGCCCTCCTCTTCCAGTCGCCGGGCAGACGGACGTATCAAGCCATCCGTCCAATTTTGGCCATTCATCCAGTGGCTGCCCCGCATGGACTCGAACCATGAATAACGGCTCCAAAGGCCGCTGTGTTACCATTACACCACAGGGCAAGTTAAGTTACTGCTAGCTAACTACTTGCAGATGAGTTTCAGAAATTTACAGATACACGCAGAATTTTTACTTCTATCGGATGCCTTTCGAGATGCAAGCGGAAACGCCCAACAGGGAAGGAAACGCTGTGGCCACCCCTCCGTTTGATCGATCCTGCTGGCTCTTCCCGGATCACCGATGCCTTGGATAGCGCAAAAGTATTTTTTTCTGTATGTGGTCAATCCAAAGATTTTAAGTATTTTCCAAGTCATGAAATCCGCCAAAGAACTTCGAATCGGCATCGTCGGCTTGGGCAATATGGGGTCGGTTCACGGAAGAATGATCCGGGACAACCTGATCCCCGGGCTCGTGCTAGCTGCCGTGTGCGATGAAAACCCCGATGCGCTCGCACGCTTCGACGGCATCGCAAAGTTTTCGGATGCTGGAAAAATGCTGGCGAGCGGCGGGATCGATTCCGTGCTCATTGCCACCCCCCACTACAGCCATACGACACTTGGAATCGCTGCGCTGAAAGCGGGCCTGCATGTGTTGGTCGAGAAGCCCATCTCGGTGCACAAAGCCGACTGCGAACGCCTCATCGCCGCGCACACCTCAAAGAAACAGGTTTTTGCTGCGATGTTCAATCAGCGCACGGATTCGATTTACCAGAAAATCCGGGAGCTCGTGCGCGGAGGCGAGCTTGGCAGGATCCACCGCGTCACATGGACGATCACTGATTGGTTCCGGACCGAGGCCTACTATGCATCCGGCGGATGGCGGGCCACCTGGGCCGGCGAAGGCGGAGGGGTTCTGCTCAACCAATGCCCCCACAACCTCGATCTCTTCCAATGGATCTTCGGCATGCCGGCAGCCGTGCGCGGATTCTGCAAGATCGGTCACCACCACAAGATCGAAGTCGAGGACGATGTGACGGCCTACTTCGATTACAAGGACGGCATGAGCGCCGTCTTCATCACATCGACCGGGGAGGCCCCGGGGGCCAATCGCCTGGAAATCTCCGGCGAGCGCGGCCGCTTGGTCATGGATAGCGGTAAACTCACCTACACGCGCAACGAAATCCCGATGACCGAATTCAGCCGCACGACCACCGGGAGTTTTTCGAGGCCTCCGGTTTGGAACGTGGATATCCCAGTGAACCAGACCGGGGAGCAGCACATGGGGATCTTGAAAAATTTCACCAATGCCATCCTCAACGGAGAAAAACTTCTCGCGCCTGCAGCGGAGGGGATTCACTCGGTGGAGCTTGGCAATGCCATCCTCATGTCGTCCCTGCTCGGCGAGACCGTCAGTGTGCCGTTTGATTCTGCAAAATTTGAGAAACTGCTCAAGGGCCTGATTGCCAAATCCCGCTTCAAAAAGAAGGTCGTCAAGAAGGGAGCTGCGGCAGAGGATTTCTCGAAGTCATTCGCCAAGTCAAATTGAAGAAGCGCAAGCCAGAGACCGTTCGGCTCGGCATCGCCGGAGTCGGGAGCATGGGCCGCTACCATGCCGGCCTTGCCATGGGAGGGCAGGTGCCCGGATGTTTGCTGGCCGCAGTCTGCGACAGCGATCCCGAAAAGCTTTCCCCATTTGCAGGCCTCCCCGCTTTCGCCGATGCGAAGGAAATGATTCGCTCGGGAAAAATCGACGCGATCCTCATCGCGACGCCCCACTACTCGCACTTCCCCATCGGCAGGGACGCGCTCCGTGCCGGCCTCCATGTCCTGGTCGAAAAGCCCCTCGCCGCCCATGTGGCCGATGCCAAAAAGCTGATCGCCGCACATCGGAATCCCAACCAGATCTTTGCCGCCATGTTCAATCAGCGGACAGATCCATTCTTCCAAAAAATCCGCTCGCTGGTTCACGGCGGCGGGCTGGGGGAAATCCGGCGCGTGCAATGGACGATCACCGATTGGTTCCGCAGCCAGGCCTACTACGACTCCAGCGGCTGGCGGGCGACCTGGGCCAGCGAGGGCGGAGGGGTTCTGCTCAACCAATGCGTCCATAACATCGACCTGTTTCAATGGATCCTCGGGGTTCCCATCAATGTGCGCGCCCTGAGTGTCTTTGGCCTCCACCATGACATTGAAGTCGAGGACGATGTGAGTGCGATTTTCGAATTTGCCAACGGGGCGATCGGCACCCTGGTCACCTCGACCGGGGAGGCCCCCGGGCTCAACCGGCTCGAGATCTCAGGCGACCTTGGGCGCCTCACCTGCGAGGATCGCCGGCTCACATTTGTCCGCAACGAGGTGGGCACAGCCGAGCAGATCAAGACCTCGCGGGAAGCTTATCTGCCACCACCCGCCTGGCGGGTGGACATTCCGGTTCCCGGAAAAATGCCGAACCAGCACCGCGAAGTCCTGGCGAATTTTATCCGTGCCATCCTTCATGGCGAGCCCTTGCTGGCGCCGGCTGAAGAAGGCCTCCATTCCTTGCAAATCGTCGAGGCCATCCAGCTCGCTTCCTTTGAGAACCGCACGCTCCCCATCCCGGCGTCCACGGCCCGATACGGGGAATTCCTCCGCGAGCGGATCGCGAAGGCAGCCACTCCAAAAAAAACCATCCCCTACCGGGGATCCCCGGGCAACTACCTGGCCTGACAGCTTATGAAAAAAGACGGAATGAACTACATGCCGGAGATGACCCCGGCGAAGGTGGTCGAAAACGGCGAATTTCCTTTTGCAGCAATGGCCTTCGATCACGGCCACATTTACGGCCAGGTCATGGGGCTTGCCAATGCCGGCGGGACTTTGGCTGCGGTCTATGAGCCCCGCGCCGACAAACTTGAGCCGCTGAAAGATTTGCTGCGTGATCACCAGACGAAGATCGTGAGCTCGCTCGACGAGTTGCTTTCCATCCCCTGCCTCAAAGTGGTGACTGCGGCCGCCATCCCCGACGAACGCTGCGCGTTGGGATTGAAGGTGATGGACGCCGGGATCGACTACCTGACGGACAAGTCGCCGTTCACGACGCTCGACCAGCTCGCTTCGGCCCGGGCGGCGGTTGCGCGTACCGGACGGAAATATGCCGTGTGTTACTCCGAGCGTCTTTGCAACGAAAGCGCATGGCATGCGGGCGAGCTGATCGCCGGAGGCGCCATCGGCAAGGTCATCCAGATCCTCAACCTTGCTCCCCACAATCTCGCCGCCGACTCGCGACCAGAGTGGTTTTTTCAAAAATCCCGTTACGGAGGCATCCTCACGGATATCGGCTCTCACCAGTTCGAGCAATTTCTCACGTATGGGGCCGCCCACGATGGCACGGTGCGCGATGCCAGAGCCGAAAACCTCGGCAACCCCGACAATCCGGGACTCGAGGACTTCGGCGAAGCCACCCTTTCCCTCGATACCGGGGCATCGGCCTATTGTCGCATGGATTGGTTCAACCCGGCGGCGTCCCGCACCTGGGGCGATGGACGCACCTTCGTGCTCGGAACCACCGGGTATCTGGAAATCCGGAAATACATCGACGTCTGCCGCCCCGAATCGACCGGCGACCGGATCTTTCTCGTCAATGCAGGCGAGGAAGTCGAAATCCCCTGCGCCGGAAAAATCGGCTTTCCCTTCTTTGGACGATTCCTTCTCGACGTCCTGAACAGAACAGAAAATGCGATGACCCAAGCCCACGCATTCAAGGCCGCAGAGCTTTCGATGCAGGCGCAGGCCTTCGCCGACTCCCAACCCAATACTTCACTCAAAACACCATGACGCCCGAAATCGATAAGTCGCGTAGCGCCACCTCTCCTGGGGAAATGGAAAAAAACAGCGACAGGCTTTATTCTGGGCATGGGCCTTGTGCTTTGTATGTCAAATTATGGTGCCCATGGTGCGTGGATGCCATCCGGTGGATGAAGGCGCACGGGATGGAATTTGAGCTGGTGGATGTGGAGGCGGACCGGGCGGGCATGGCGCGGATGCGCACGATCTCAGGGCAGAGCCTGACGCCTACGCTGGAGATGGCGGATGGGGCCGTCCTGGCGGATTTTGACACCGGGCAGCTCCACCGGTTTTTGGCGGAACGGAAGGCCTGACGGGCGTGCCCGCGCGAACGAGGAGTTGGACGCTTGCGTTGGGGGCGGAAATGCGGAATTCTGGCCGGTTCCATGACCAACCGATCGCGTAACAACTGGGCCGCCAATTTTTTTGTCGGGCTCATGCTCGTTTGCGTGGGCGCGTATCTTTTCCTCTCGCTGGTGACGTATTCGTCCGGGGACATCCCATCGTGGGCCTGGCTGATCTACACGAAGTCGTCGGGTTCCCCGCTCACGCATAATCTGGGTGGGTTGTTTGGAGCACTTCTGGCGGGGCATATCCTCTACCTGTTCGGCGCGGCGGGCTACCTTCTGGCGGTGGCTCTGGTTGGCTATGGCCTGGCGAAGTGGTTCGTGCCGGGTTACTCGCTGAAAGACAAGGCGGGCTGGGGCGGACTCATGGTTCTGCTTGCCTCGTGCCTGTTCCAGATCCAGCCATGGATCCTCCACAGCTGGCGCAAGGACATCGGGATTGAGGGCCCCGGCGGATGGTTCGGGCTTTGGATCGGCGGGAAGGCCATCCAGGGAGCCTTTGGGACCGCCTCGGCAGGGCTCCTGGTGATTCTGTATCTGATCAGCCTCGTCTTCGCCGTTTCGAACCATCCGGTCCGGGACGTGCGGCGGGCTTGGAAATCCTTTCTCGCGTGGCGCGAGGCCAGGCGGGTGGACCGCCTGCAGCGGCTCGATGATGAGCGGCGGGTGGAGGAGGAGCGGAAGTCGCTCGAGAAAAAAGCCACCAAACTCGAGAAGAAGCTTCGAAAAAAAGACCCGAAAGCCGCAGTGCAGGCTCCCTCATCTGCTTCCGGCGCTCCGGTGCTCGAGCCCGAGATCATCGATGCCACGGCACCGGTTGCAAAAAAGCCGCGCCTTGCGGATCTTCAGCAAGAGAAAGACAACGCCTTCAAGCCGGGCCTCGAGGGGGTGCATCTTGAAAATTACACGCTCCCGGGCCTCGATCTCCTGGATGTGCAGGACGAGGCAGACCGAACTCCGCTCGACCGGGACGAACTGCTTACAATCCAGGGCCTGATCATCGAAACCCTCGCGCAGTTCAGCATCAAGGCGACCCCGGGAACCATCACCAAGGGCCCCACGATCACCCGCTACGAGGTGTATCCCGATATCGGCGTGCGGGTGGACAAGATCGTGTCGCTTGAGCGCGACATCGCCCGGGCCACCTGCGCCGAGCGCATCAACATCCTGGCACCGATTCCCGGCAAGGACACGGTTGGCATCGAGATTGCAAATTCGAAAAAAGTGAAAGTGACCTTGCGGGAGCTCTTTGAGAAAGACGCCTGGAGGGAGAGCACTGCGCGCCTTCCCCTGGCCCTCGGCATGGATGTGTATGGGAACACGATCATCGGAGACCTCGCGAAGATGCCCCACTGCCTGGTGGCTGGAACGACGGGCAGCGGCAAGAGCGTCTGCATCAACTCGATCATCGCGAGCCTCCTCTTCCGCTACTCCCCTGAGCAGCTGCGCTTCATCATGATCGACCCCAAGGTCGTGGAGATGCAGATCTACAACAAGCTTCCGCACCTGATCACCCCCGTCGTGACGGATTCGAAAAAAGTGCTTCTTGCGCTGCGCTGGGTCGTCGATGAAATGGAGCTGCGCTACAAGATCTTTGCAAAGTGCGGCGTCAAGAACGTGGCGGCCTTCAACGACCGCCCGCTGCCAAAATCGCAGAAGGAGCTCGATGAAGAGGCGGCCGCCGCAGCGGGCACGGAACCATCGCCCGAGACTCCCCCCGAAGAACCGGCACCCGAAGCGGAAGAAGACGCCCCGGACGAGGAAATGCCGCCCGTGCGCGTCCCGCGCTCGGACGACCTGATCATCCCCGACCGGATGCCGTTCATCGTGGTCATTGTCGATGAGCTTGCCGATCTGATGCAGACGGCCCCCGCAGATGTCGAGAGCGCGATCGCCCGGATCACCCAGATGGCCCGCGCCGCCGGCATCCACATGATCGTGGCCACCCAGACCCCGCGCGCCGACGTCGTCACCGGCATCATCAAGGCCAACATCCCGAGCCGGATCGCCTTCCAGGTGGCCTCAAAGATCGACAGCCGTGTCATCCTCGACGAGAACGGGGCGGAGAAGTTGCTTGGCCAGGGCGACATGCTTTACCTTCCGCCGGGAACGTCGAAATACACCCGGGCCCAAGGCGTTCTGGTCACCGAGGAGGAAATCCACCGGATCGTCGAATACGTCGCCTCACAGGCCGAGCCGAAATTCGACGCCGGCATCCACGAAAAGCTCACCAGCACGACGCCTCCCGAAGAGGAAGTCAGCGACGAGGATGAGGAGCTCGTCACGAAATGCATGGAAATCATCCGCCAGGAAAACAGGGCCTCCACATCGATGCTCCAGCGCCGTCTCAAGCTCGGCTACACCCGCGCCGCACGCGTGATGGATATTTTGGAACAACGTGGCATTGTTGGTCCCAAGGATGGTGCCAAGGATCGCGAGATCCTTGTGGACCTCAACGAAGAATTTTAATGTAATGGATACTCTGGATTTTTTTATCGGTGCCCGGCTGGCTGCCGCCCGCGAGAAGGCGGGAATTTCGCTGGAGAAGGCGGCGAAGGACACGCGGATCCGCGTGGCGAGGCTTCGGGAGATCGAGAGCGACGACTTCTCCGGTTTCGCCCACCCGACCTACGCAAGGCTCTTTTTGCTGGATTACGCGGAATATCTCGGCGTTCCCCAGGCTGAGATCCGCCCGATCCTGCCTGACCGGATGGGTCCCGCCGGCGGCGGGTTCCAATATATTGACGCGCTGGCGGCCGACCTGCCCAGCAAGGGGGTTTCTCCCCGCACAAAACGGCGGCGAATCGCGATCCTCTTTCTCGCGCTCGCAGGGCTTCTGGTCCTCACCGCCGTCGTGCTCTATACCTATGTGACTTTGCAGAAAATCGAGCGGGTGGCGGCCTCGAAATCCCTTGGGGATCTGGCCGACGAGACGGCAGGCCCCCCGCCCGTTCCAGCGCCGCCCGCCGCAGAGCCTTCCCCGGCGACAGGGGAGGAAAACGTGATGATGGAGCTTGTGACACAGCCGGTCGATGCCCCAGCAACCGAGGCCTTTACCGAAACAACCCTTGACCTCATAGTGCCGGTGCCTCCGCCTCCCGCCGAGGGGCTGCCATCCCTCGAGCAAGACCCCGCTCCGTCGGCTTCCCCGTCCTCCTCCGAGTCCCCCACCCCATGACGCCCGCTCCTCAAAAGATCGGAATGATCAGCCTGGGGTGCGCGAAGAACCTTGTGGATGCGGAAATCATGCTCGGAGCAGCGCAGAAAGAGGGCTTTGAAATGACCTCAGACCCTGACGAGGCCGACATCCTTGTCGTCAACACCTGCGGGTTCATCGACTCGGCCAAGCAGGAGTCGGTGGACGCCATCCTGGAATCCCACCGGCTCCGCGGGCTTCGCTCCCGCCCTGGCCAGAAACTCGTCGTCAGCGGCTGCATGTCCCAGCGCTTTTCGACCGAACTCGTCCGCGAACTCCCCGAGGTCGATGCCTTTATCGGCCTCGACCAGGTCGCCGAAGCCGGGAGGATTTTCCGTCAGGTCCTGCAGGATGAGGGATCGGTATTAAATTTGGTAACCCCGAAGTCGCGCTATATCCCGGACTATGCGACGCCGAGGTTTCGCCTGACCCCGGCGCACACGGCCTATGTGAAGATTGCGGAGGGCTGCAACCACCCGTGCACTTTTTGTGTGATCCCGCAGATGCGCGGACGCCACCGGAGCCGGACGATCGACTCGGTCGTCCGCGAGATCCGGCAGCTCGTGGCCGACGGGGTGAAGGAAATCAACCTCATCAGTCAGGACACCACATATTTCGGCATGGACCTCTGGGAGGAAAAGGCGGGGCCGCGCCAGCCGGTGGATTCCGCGAGAGGCACCACGCTGGTGCACCTTCTCGATGAGATCGCGGAAATCGGCGGGGATTTCTGGGTGCGGCTGCTCTACACGCATCCGGCACATTGGAGCGACGAGCTCATTGCGGCCATTGCCCGGAATCCGAAAGTGGCGCGCTACGTGGACATCCCGCTCCAGCACATCCACCCGGAGATGCTCAAAGCCATGCGGCGCGAAACCTCGCGCGAACAGATCGAAGACCTGATCGCACGCCTCCGCGGCGGGATCCCAGGGCTCGGCCTTCGCACGACATTCATCGTCGGATTTCCCGGTGAGACCGGGGAGCATTTTGCGTCGTTGCTCGAGTTCATCGAATCCACCCGCTTTGAGCGGCTCGGGGTCTTCAACTACTCGCAGGAAGAGGGGTCCCGGGCAGCCAAGATGCAGGGGCAGATTCCGGTGCGAACAAAAAACCAGCGGCACCGCACAGCCATGCAGCTTCAGCAAAAGATCGCCCTGGAAACCGCCGCGGCCATGACCGGCCGCACGGTTCGCGTGCTTGTCGAGCAGCCAAATATCGGGCGCACCGAACACGACGCCCCGGAGGTCGATTGCCGCGTCGTTCTCACCGAACCCTGCCAGGTTGGAACGTTCGTGGAAGCCCGCGTCGTGGGATCCCAGATCTACGACCTCGTGGCCACAACGGAGGACTGACCATGGTCCGCCGCCTGCTCCACAACCGTAAGAAGAGGCGTCCGGAGCACCATGTGGACATGCAGCTGGGAGACGGCTGGCACAAGAGGAATTTTCTCGCCGAGGTCGTGATCCCCTCGCTGTTCACCAAGCGGCACGGAGAGAAGCTGAAACCGGATTTCCCGCCCCTCCCTGCGGGGCAGGTCTGCATCACATGGATCGGACACGCCTCGTTTTTGATTCAGACCCCCACGCAGAGCATCCTGATCGATCCCAACTGGGCGAAGTGGCTGAAGGTGATCAAGCGGATCCGCCAGCCCGGGATCGAGATCCACGACCTGCCGGCGATCGACGTCGTGCTCGTCACTCATGCTCACTTTGATCACCTCGACAGGAAGAGCCTGCGGGCGGTCGCCAGCGACCAGCCGATCGTGGTGCCCGAGCATGTGGGGAGCCTCGTCAGCGGCCTCGGGTTTCGCCATGTGCAGGAACTGCGCTGCTGGCAGACCTTCGAGCTGGGAGAATTGAAAATCACGCTGACCCCCGCACGTCATTGGGGAGCTCGCGTGCTCCACGACAACCACCGAGGCTTCGGCGGATTCCACATCGCCTATGCCGGGCGATCAATCTTCCATTGCGGCGACAGCGCGTATTTTGACGGCTTTCGGGAGATCGGCGAACGCCTCCCTGTGGAAATTGCACTGCTCCCGATCGGGGCCTACGACGCTCCGAGCAAACGCGACGTCCACATGAACCCCGAGCAGGCGCTCAAGGCCTTCGTCGAACTCGGAGCCCAAACGATGATCCCGATGCATTTCGGCACGTTCCGGCTGAGCTATGAACCGCTCCACGAACCCCCCGAGCGCCTCATGGATCATGCAGCCACCCACGACCTTGCCGGGCAAATCTGCCTCCTCAGCGAAGGCGAGCCTCGGGTGTTTTAAAAAAAAAGCGCCGTCGGCGAGGGGCCGACGGCGCTTTTGTTGATATGGGTTTGGTTACTTCTTGCCTTCGCCGGGACGGTATTCCTCTTCGGCGAACTGGAACGCCTGATCGAGGCCGACCATGTCTTCGCCGGGGCGGAGGGTGTCAAACGCTTCAGCTTCCTTGCGGAGAGCCTCTTCGCCGTAGTTGGCAGCCTTGATCGAGAGACCGATGCGACGCTCGGCCTTATCGACTTTGATGACGCGTGCCTCGACTTCCTGACCGACTTTGAGGACATCTTTGACTTTCTCAATCCGGTCCTCGCTGATCTGCGATATGTGGACGAGGCCGTCGATGTCGTCCTGGAGCTGGACGAAGGCACCGAAGTTCGTGAGCTTGCTGACCGTGCCCTTGACGAGATCGCCGATGCGGAAGCGGGTGTCGATTTCCTTCCAAGGATCGGTATCGAGCTGCTTGATGCCGAGGCTGATCCGCTGGTTGGCTTTGTCGATGTCGATGACGACGGCTTCGAGATCGTCGCCCTTCTTGAGCATTTCGCTCGGGTGATTGATCTTCCGGGTCCACGAGAGGTCGGAGACGTGAATCATGCCGTCGATGCCCTCTTCGAGTTCGACGAAGGCACCGTAGGCGGTCATGTTGCGGACCTTGCCCTTGACCTGCTTGCCGATCATGTAGCGAAGCTCGATCTCGTCCCATGGGTTGGGCTCGAGCTGGCGGACTCCCAAGGAGATCTTCTGCTCATCCTTGTTGACACCGAGGACGATCGCCTCGACATCCTGCCCCATGGTGAGGACATCGGAAGGTCGGGCAATGCGCTTGGTCCAGGAGAGCTCGGAAACGTGGATGAGGCCTTCGACCCCCTCCTCGATCTGCACGAACGCGCCGTAGGGCATGAGGTTGGTGATTTTGCCGGAAACCTTCTGGCCGACCGGGAAGCGTTCCTCGATGCGGTCCCAGGGATTCGACTGCATCTGCTTGAGACCGAGCGAAACGCGCTCCTTTTCCTTGTTGATGTCGAGCACCTGGACTTCGAGCTCCTGGCCGACCTTGAGAAGCTCGCCCGGATGGTTGAGGCGCGCCCACGACATGTCAGTGACATGAAGAAGGCCGTCGATGCCGTCGAGGTCCACGAAGGCCCCGAAATCGGTGATGTTTTTGACCGTTCCTTTGATGCGATCGCCGACGTTCACTCCGGAGAGGAAGGCCTGGCGCTTCTCCGAGCGTTCCTGCTCGATGATCTCGCGGCGGCTCAGGACGACATTTTTGCGATCCTCGTTGATCTTGACGATTTTGAAGTCGTAGATGTTCCCGACGAACTGCTGGAGATCCTTCGGGGGAATGATGTCGATCTGGGAGGCGGGGAGGAAGGCCTCGACGCCGACGTTGACGGTAAGCCCGCCTTTGACGACCGAGCGGACTTTGCCCTTGATCAGGCCGTCGCCGTTGAAGACTCCGACGATTTTTTCCCAATTCTGACGCTGGGCCGCCTTCTCCTTCGAGAGGACAACCATGCCCTCGTCGTTTTCGAGACGCTCCAGAAGGACTTCGATCTCGTCGCCGATCTCGACTTCCTCCGGGTCCTCAAACTCGGAAGCGGGGATCACTCCCTCACTTTTGTATCCGATGTCCACGAGAAATTCCCGGGGTCTGATCTCAAGGATGTGTCCCTTGACGATGCTTCCTTCACGATAATTTTTGATCGAGCTGGCGATCAATTCCTGCAATGCTGGCATAATGTTGATGGTTGTTGTTGATTGTTCCGCCACCGTCCGAATTCCTCGGAAGGCTGCAAACCCCTCTGGCGCAGGCGGGTTTGTCAGAATAGACACCGGCGCACCAAGGGCAACCTTTTTTCCTGCGTATTTTTCCACGGCTTTCCCGCCGTTTTTCTGAATCCCCCCTCCTCTCGCAAATCAACCGACAAAGTCCTTTTCCAGCCCGGGCCAGGCTGAGGAAAACGACAACGCCTGAGGCAAGACCCTCGCAATGATCCCTCCACGCTGAGATGGAAAAATTCAGCGCACCGACGGGTTGACCCTGTGCTTGCCGGCGTGAGTTTGGTCGCGTAACGTCCCGCACCATGCGAAGACGGGCATTGGAGGAAGCGACATGGATTCTGGGCGTACTGGGGGCGATTTGGGTAACAACCCTGGTCCTCATCCCGCCCGTGTCGATCCTTTTTGCCATCGCCATTCTCTTCACTCTGTATTTTTTCCGCGATCCGAAGCGCACCCCACCTCCTGGTGAGGATATCGCCGTCTCGCCGGCAGACGGACTCGTCACGACGGTCGATGAAATCGATGAGGCAGAGTTCCTGAATGCCCGCGTCCGCCGTGTCGGAATTTTCCTATCCGTCCTTGATGTTCACATTAACCGCTCACCCATCGCTGGCGAGGTCACCCACTCCGAACCCAAACCCGGGCGCTTCCTTGACGCGCGTGATCCGATGTCGTCGGTCTGGAATGTCAGCCGTTCGTGGGTGATCTCCGGTCCTGTCGGGACGATTCTGGTCCGCCAGATCACCGGGGCCATCGCCCGCCGGATCTGCCCGTGGGCCGTCGTGGGCGACTCTCTCGCCCGCGGGCAGCGGTTCGGAATGATCCGCTTTGGCTCTCGCACCGAGATCCTTGTCCCGATGGATGCCGAAATCCTTGTCCAGCCCGGCGACCGCGTGCTCGGCGGCGAAACCCCCGTCGTTCGCATGCCCTGGCCGGCCGCCGAGATTCCCGCCCCATGAGCGAGTCCAACGAGCCGAAAATCTACCTGCTGCCGAACCTCATGACGGCCGGCAACCTGTTCTGCGGCTTCGCGGCAGTCCTTCGCATTATCGAAGCATCTCTCCTGGTGGCTGGCGGACAAAATGCGGGCACGCTTTACCATGAGGCTATCGCCTTCATTCTCGGCGCCTGCGTGTTTGACCTGCTCGACGGACGCCTCGCCCGCCTCGGCGGACACGAAAGCATCTTCGGTCGTGAATTCGACTCCCTGGCCGACATCGTCTCGTTTGGCGTCGCCCCGGCCCTGCTCGTCTACCAGATCGTCCTCCGCGACTTTCAGAAAACCGGCTGGCTCATTGCATTCTTCTTTCTCCTGTGCGGAGCCCTGCGCCTCGCCCGATTCAACTGCATGACCGCCGCCCCCGGCGAAAAGCCCGACAAGGACTTTCAGGG
Organism: Terrimicrobiaceae bacterium; assembly: GCA_041741775.1. Taxonomy (GTDB): domain Bacteria; phylum Verrucomicrobiota; class Verrucomicrobiia; order Chthoniobacterales; family Terrimicrobiaceae; genus QYQL01. Next base: position 36,257 of record JBGSJQ010000170.1, read on the forward strand.
GTTCCCCATCCCGGCCGCGGCCGGACTCATCGCCTCCCTCACGCTCCTCATGCTCTGGTTCGAAGCCGATGAACGAGCCATCGGCCCGTGGAAGTTTGCGCTACCGGTTCTCCTCCTCTTTCTTTCCTTCATGATGTTCAGCCGCGTACGCTACCCCAGCTTCAAAGGTCTCAACTGGCGCACCCAACGCTCGATCCCCGCCTTCCTGGGTCTCATCGCGCTCCTCGCATTCACCGCCATGAACTACCGCTGGATGCCTGCCGTCCTGTTCGTCTCATTCCTTGTTTACGGCTTCGTTCGCCCGTTCATCTCCAAGGCCATCCGCAATGAGATCGAAGAGGACCCCGACAGCCGCGAAGCATAACCCTCCGTCCCACCAAGGTTCAAAGCCAACCTGGTTGCACATTGGAGGCAACATGGGTGCAGGACAAAAATCTCTGAAAAAGCATTTTGCTGAGTTTTTTTCTCCCAAAGTATATGTGATGCCATATACTTTCCGGCGATGAACCAAAAATCCAATCCTCGTGACATCCTTCAGCAAATCGCCGCCATCGACC
>JBGSJQ010000171.1:0-20248 GCA_041741775.1 Terrimicrobiaceae bacterium
CGCGGGCCCGCGCGGTGCGGGCGATCCGGCCGTCGGTCACCATGCAACCGGCCACCTTGCCCTTCGTGAGATCAAAGACCTGCCGGACCTCGGCGTGACCGATGATCGCCTCGCGGAGCTCGGGAGCCAGGAGCCCGCTCATCGCCTCGCGGACCTGGTCGAGCAGCTCGTAGATGATGCTGTAAAGCTTGATCTGGACACCCTCGCGCTTGGCCGCCTGCGCGGCCGTGTTCTCGGTCTTGGTGCTGAATCCGATGATGATCGCGTCCGAAGCGCTGGACAGCAGGACATCCGAATCGGTGATCGGGCCCACGGCCGCGTGGATGATATCCAGCGAGATTTTCTTCTGTGGGATGTCCTTGAGCGAGGAGACAATCGCCTCCAGTGACCCTTGCACGTCCGACTTCACGACGATCCGGAGGGTCGGTTTCTGGTCGTCCGCGAGGTTGGCAAAGAGGTTTTCGAGCGTGGCGCGCTTCGGGGCGGCGAGCTTATTATTGCGGATCGACTCGAGGCGTTCCTCGCTGAGCAGGCGCGCGGATTTTTCCGAGTCCATGACCATGAGCTCATCGCCGGCATCGGGGAGGCCGCTGAACCCAAGGACCTTTACCGGCATCGCGGGACCGGCTTCCTTGACCGGCTTGCCCAAATCGTTAATGAGCTGCTTGACCTTGCCCCAGTAGTTTCCGCAGATAAATGGATCGCCAACTTTGAGCGTGCCCATGCGGACGATCACCGTGGCCGTCGGGCCGCGGCCCTGCTCGACCTGCGCCTCGATGACCGTGCACCGGGCGTCCACCGCCGCGCTGGCTTTCAGCTCAAGAATTTCCGCCTGAAGCGTCATCATGTCGAGGAGCTCGGTGACTCCCGTTCCCTTGGTCGCGCTGACCGGCAGGCAAATGATTTCGCCGCCCCAGTCTTCGGGCACGAGCCCCTGCTCCTGCAATTGGGTTTTGACACGATCGGGATTGGCGGAAACCAGGTCGATTTTGTTGATCGCCCCCCTGATCTGAACCTTCGCCGCCGTGGCGGGCGAAATGGCCTCAAGCGTCTGCGGCATCAGGCCGTCGTCCGCCGCCACCACGAGAACCACAATGTCGGTCACCGTGGCCCCGCGGGCGCGCATCGCGGTGAAGGCCGCGTGGCCCGGCGTGTCGAGAAATGTGATTTTCTGACCGTTGCGCTCGACGCTGTAGGCCCCGATGTGCTGGGTGATTCCACCCGCCTCACCGGCGGCCACCCGCGCTTTGCGGATCGCGTCCAGGAGCGAGGTCTTGCCGTGGTCCACATGGCCCATGAACGTGATGATCGGGGCCCGGGTGGAGAGCTCGTCCGCCTTCGGCTTTTCGGGCTCCTTCGGCGCCTCGACCTTGACCTCCACCTTGTGGTGCCCCTTCGAGGTATCCTTTTTTTCGCGCTCAAAAATGAAGCCGTGAATCTCGCAGACCTTGGCCGCGATGTCGGGCTCCACGGTCTGGTTGATATTCGCAAAGATCTGAAGAGACATCAGATCCTTGATGATCTGGAACGGCTTCAAGCCCAGGTGCTCGGCGAGCTCCTTGACGATGATCGGGGGTTTCAGGTGGAGAACTTTTTGGTCCGGATCATGGGAGTCCCCGTCCCCGGCGGGCGGCTTGTCGGCGGGCTCGTGCGTTACGGCCTCCGGAGCCGGTGTCTGCGGTACCTCGGCAGCGGGAGGAATCACCGGGGTTCCGATCGGCTGGATAAACGGCCGGAGAGGTGCCTTGCTCGAGGAGGGGGCTTTCTTAACCTTCTTTTTTGGCTCGAGGAGGTCCACCGTCGCCATGGCTGGCTTCGGCTCGGACGGAGCTGCGGGAGCGTCAGAAGACGCCCCGGCGGGAGACTTGCTTGGGACAGAGGTCGCCCGCTTCGTCTTTGCGGCTTTGTCTTCGGTGGGTTTCTTGGTGACTTTCTCTGCCATAAATAAAGCGTATCCGGGGGGAGGTTGACATCGCCGTCAAGCCTGGGTGGTTTCGCCTTTGGTATCGTCCATCGCTGCGTCCAGGATCTTCTGGCCGGCATCCAGTTCGATGCCGAGGATTTCCGCGATGTCGTCCGGGCCGGCAGTCTGCACGGCCTCGATGGAGTTCATGCCGGCCGTGGCCAGCTTCTGCGCGTCGTCCTCACTGATGCCGAGGGAGACGGCTATCGACTGGGCGGCCTCCATCGTGCGGGACTCGATGACCTGCTCAGCCGTCTTGTCCTCCTGAATGTCGATCTCCCAGCCGGTCAGCTTGGCGGTGAGCCGCGCGTTCTGGCCGCGCCGGCCGATCGCCAGCGAGAGGTCGTCTTTGTGAACGAGCACATTGATCGTCTTCTTGTCCGGGTCGGCGGTGATGCTACGGATGTTCGCCGGCTTGAGGGCCGCCGTGGCAAACTTGACGGGATCCGGGTCCCAGCGAATGATGTCCACCTTCTCGTTGTTGAGCTCGCGGACGATGTTCTTGACGCGGGCGCCCCGCATCCCGACGCAGGCTCCGACGGGGTCCACCTTCAGATCTTCGCTGTGGACGGCGACCTTCGTGCGGTAGCCGGCCTAGCGGGCGATGACTTTCAACTCGACCGTGCGGTCGGCAATTTCGCTGACCTCCAATTCAAAAAGGCGGCGGACAAAATTCGGGTGGCTGCGGGAGAGGATGATTTCGGGACCGCGCGAGGCGTGGTCCACCGCAACGACGTAGGCCCGCAGCCGGTCGCCGATATTGTAGTCCTCGGTCACGACCCGCTCGCGCGAGGGCATGACACCCTCAAATTTTCCGAGGTCGATGATGACATCGGACTTCTCGAACCGGCGCACGGTGCCGTTGACGATCTCGCCGGCGCGGTCTTTAAACTCCTCGTAGATCATCTCGCGCTCGATCTGGCGGATCCGCTGGTTGATCGCCTGCCGGGCGGCCTGCGCGGCGATGCGCCCGAAGTCTTTCGGCGTGACCTCCATCTCAACCTCGTCTCCGGGCTGGACATCGGCTTTGACCGATTTCGCCTTCGAGATCAGGATCTCGTCGTGCGGGTTGGCGACTTTTTCCACTGCGATGAGCTTGGCCAACGCGCGGATCGATCCATTTTGAGGATTGATCTCAATACGGAGTTCACGGGTCCCGGAGGTGAAGCTTTTCTTGGACGCCGCGAGGAGGGCATCTGAGATCGCTTCAACCAGGATTTCACGCTTGATGCCTTTCTCCCTCTCCAGGTATTCGAGCATCGCAATAAGTTCGGAATTCATAAAAATCGTTTTGTCCAAAGATGCAAAAGGCGGGAACCGGTCCCGCCATCGCATCGAATGGGAATCCTGAAATATGGGGCCGTCGGACGGGGCGGTCAAGACTCAAGCTTGTTGAAAGTTTCTCGCGCCCCGCCGGGACCCGTGGTAGAACGGATGGCCATGAAAGACATTTACCTCGGCACCGACAGCGGTGCGACGACCTCGAAGACCGGCGGCATCTTTTCTGACGGGCAGCCGGTTTCCCTGAAGCTGGCCCAAAGTTCAACCAATGCCCAGATGGGCACGCAGGCGGTTGTGAAGGGATGGATTGCCGGGGCTGACACGTTCCTGAGCGAAAACGGCCTGGGCTGGGACGAGGTGAAGGGGGTTGGGCTGGCAATCCCCGGGCCCTACCAGGCGTATGGGGTGCTGGACCGCACGGCCAACCTGCCGCCGTCCTTCGCGGGATGGGAATTTCATGCGGACTACGAGAAGGCGCTGGCGGAGCGGGCCGGGCGAAAGATCCCGCTCGTGGTCGGGAACGACGGGAACTACGGCGGCGTGGGCGAGGCGGCGCGTGTGCGCGGCGACAGGAAAGCTTCAGTGATCATGCTGGCCCCCGGGTCGGGCCTTGGTGCGGCCTATGTGGACCGCGCGGGACTCCCGCTCGAGGGGGACATGTTTTGCGGGATGGAAGCCGGGCACATGCCGGCCCCGCTTCACCTGCTGGGCCTGCCGGCATTCACCTGCGGATGCGGACGCACGTGGGGGTGCTTTGAGGCCTATACCTCGATCTCTGGCCTTCCCCAATTTCTGGATTTTCTGCTTCCGAAATACCCTGAGCACGAGCTGGCCAAACCATCGATGAATCCCAAAGAAAAAGCCCTGGCTCTTCGTGGTCTCGCGCAAAAAGGAGATGCCCTCGCGCTGGAAATTTTCGACTATCAGGCCAAGGCCATGGGACTGCACGTGGCCAACCTTTCGATTGCGCTGGATGCGGAGTTCGTGGTGATCGGCGGCGGGCTGATCGACCCGGAGTCCACCACGGAGGAATTCCGCATGCGCTATCTGGATGGCATCCGGGCGGCAGCCGAGCCCTGGCTTTTTCCGGTCCAGCGGCGCACCCTGCAAATCGTGCCTGCCACGCTTGGCGAGTTGTCGCAGGCGATCGGGGCCGCCCTGGTGGCGCTCTACACGGCCCGAGTGAATTAGGCCTCAGTGCTTCCTCAGGAGCTTTTTTTGTAGACCACGTCCTTGTCGAAGAGTTTTTCCTCATCGACGGGGAGCGGTCTGGCTTGGCGGTCGAGCTCTTGAAAGAAGCAGCTTTCGTAGCCGGTGTGGCAGGCTCCGGAGGTTTGCTCGACCTCGAAGAGCAGGACGTCCTTGTCGCAATCGACAAACCAGCGCACGACCCTCTGGGTGTTGCCGCTCGTCTCGCCTTTGAGCCAAAGCTTTTTGCGCGAGCGGCTCCAGTAGGTCATCAGACCGGACTCCAGCGTGCGAGCGAGCGACTCCCGGTTCATCCAGGCAAACATCAGGACCCGGCCGGTCGGGCGGGGCGATTGGCTGGCTTCCTGAACGATGACGGGGATCAGGCCGTCCGGGGTAAATTGAAATTCAAATTCCACAGCATTGATTAAAGTGAGAATCTCGGATAATCGGAAACCGGACATGAAACAACTCAAAGAGACAACGGAGTTTAAAATTTCCTCCTCCCCCCGGTTCCGTTATTGGACCACACCTCCGGAATTTTTAAGCCTGCGGGTCTCGGAGATCGAGGCGGCGGTGCCCAAGGGGAACTGGATTGCCAGCGATATTCCCGACCACGTTTTCCAGCTGCCCGCCGCTGCGATCCTCTCGAAAAATGTTCCGCGGATTTCGCTGCGCCAGCTCGCCGAGATCCTGCCGGAGCGCATCCGGCCATCCGACGGTTTGGTGAAGCTACCGGCGGCACGTCTGGCGGTCGGATACAAGTTGGTGGTGAACCGCGAGGAACTCCCGGCAGAGGTTCCCGAGCAGGAGCATGAAGACCCGGCTGCTCCGGCTGACGAGGGCCAGGCGCTCGATGTCCCTGCCCCCACCAGCCTCCCTGAGGACAAGCCCTCTGAGGACAACAAGCCCCCTGCGGTCGCCCCGCATCCGCCAGAGGCCCCGGCGGCACCCGTTTCCGTCATGCCGACTGTTTCTCCCACCCCGCCGGCACCGGGAATTCCGAAAAAGATCTCGCCGAGAGCCCCCGGGCTCGCCGGAAAAATGCCTCCGCGCCGCGAGGGGTCTTTCATCGGACTGCCGATTTTCCGAAGGAAATCCGTCGTTGAGCCCCCCCCTCCGGCAGAGGTGCCCACCGGCGAGGAATCACCCGCACCAGCCAGCCCGATCCCCCCGTTTACAGGCATTCGCCTCCCGCGCGTGCAGGGCTCCCCGATTCCCATCCCGACTCCCCCTGCAGAGGTTGCTGCTGAGGAAATTCGTGAAGCCGCACCGGAGGTTGAGGTTCCCGAGGAATCCGTCGGGGATGAAGCCTCCGGTTTGGCCTCCTGTGATGAGCCGTTCGTTGAATCGCCCCCCGCAGAGGAAACGTTGGCTGACGCAGAGGCGGATCAATCTGAAGCGAGGGATCCCGCCGCTGAGGAGACCCTGCCGGAGCAGCCCGAAGAGCAAATACCAGCGCCGGACTTCGCGGTCGAGGACCTGCCCGCCGAAGAGCCCATGTTTGTTTCGTTCCCGACTCTCGACGCGGATCCTGCGTCAGGGCACGACGGCGAAATCACCGAGCAGGAGCCACTTCAGGCCCTATTTCTTACGGAGGAGACCCTGTCGGTGGGCCGGGTGATCGAGCTGTGCGGCAGTCTGCCCGGCATCAACTCCTGCGTGCTGACCCACGGCTCTCTGGTCGTGGCCTCCCACAACGTCCCTGAGAGCATCGATCTGGTCTCAATGAGTGCCCACGCAGCGGACATGCTCCAAAGCATGCGCGAATCCTCCGCCCGCATGGGCATTGGAACCGTCCCCGCCGTCACCCTCCACACCGAGAAGGGCGTCATCAGTTTTTTCCACCGCGACGACCTCACGATGCTCGTCTTCCACAAGGACCGCGGGTTCATCCCCGGGGTGCGCGAAAAAATGGCCGCCGTCCTCGGCGAGCTCACGAAATCGCGCCTCACCCTCCCGGCCGGAAGCAGCGAGTAGGGCGAGTGACGATAATAGCCAGGGCGTCCTGCCCTTTCCGGGCTGAACGCTACTGCTCCGAGTAATTCCAGAGAAGGCCCCCATCGACAAAGAGCGTGGTGCCGGTGATGTAGTCGGCGTCGGAGGAGGCCAGGAAGGCGGCCACGCCAGCGACATCGCCACCGGTTCCGAGCCGGTTGAGCGGGATGTTGCCGAGGAGGGCTTTCAGAAGGTCGGGGGAGTTGAGCAACTTCGTGTTGATTGGCGTCTGAATGGCACCGGGCGCGATGTTGTTGATCGTGATGCCGAGCGGGGCGAGCTCGATGGCGAGGTCGCGGCAGAGCATTTTGAGAGCACCCTTGCTGGCGCAGTAGGTGGAAAAATGCGGAAAGGGCAGTTCCTCGTGGACGGAGCTCACATTGATGATTTTGCCAGGGCGCTTGGTTTCGCGCAGGTGGTTGACGAAATCCTGCGTGAGGAAAAACGTGCCGCGCAGGTTGATCTTGAGAACAAAATCAAAATCCTCTTCGGTGACATCCCAGAAGTCGGCGTGTTTTTCGACACCGGCATTGTTGACAAGGATGTCAATTTTTCCGAGGGCCTGGATGCCCTGCTGAATGAGGCGGCGGTCGTCCTCCGTGTTCGCCAGGTCGCCTCCGAGGACGAAAGCCCGGCGTCCGAGAGCCTCGATCTGCTGCTTGGTTTCGTCGGCTCCCTTGTTGCCGGGGCGGTCGTCGATGAGGATGTCGGCTCCTTCCTGTGCGAGGCGGAGAGCAATGGCCTGCCCGATTCCTTGGGCGCTGCCGGTGATGAGTGCGGATTTTCCTTGGAGTTTCATGGTTGGGATGGTGTGAGAAGCGGGTTTCCGTGCGGGTTGGTCCAGATGGTCTGGACGCGCGGAGTGTGGGCCAGGAAGTCCCCGGAATCAAGTCGCCGCAATTTTTATTTGCACTTCTTCGATTCCGGGTGAACGCTACAGGCCTATGAAACGCCTCGTTCTCTCCGCCCTTCTATTGGCTTCCACCAGCGCCTTTGCGGCCGACGGCTGGATGACTGATTACAAAGCCGCCCTCGAACTGGCGGCGAAGGAAAGCCGCCCGGTCCTCCTCGATTTCACCGGATCGGACTGGTGCGGATGGTGCATCCGTCTGGATAAAGAGACATTTTCAAAGCCCGAGTTTCAGACCTTCGCTAAGGACAACCTCGTGCTCGTGGAGCTGGACTTTCCAAACAACAAACCCCAGAGCGCCGAGGTCAAAAAGCAGAACGAAGCGCTGCAAACCAAGTTCGGCGTGCAAGGGTTCCCGACCTTGGTTCTTCTGAATAGCGAAGGCAAGGAAATCGCCCGCAACCCCGGCTACCTCCCCGGCGGCCCAACAGCCCTTATCGCCTGGGTGGAAGCCGCCAAGGCGAAGAAGTAAGGCCGGGGCAAGCTCCCGAGCCATCCAGAAATTTGTAGAACGCTGCCTCGTCGCCTGTTTCGAAAAAGGCGTTCTTGACACCAAGGCAGAAGACATCAGCCAAGAAAACCCCGGGCTCCATGCGCCCGCCGCTTTTTCGCCGACTAACGACGACCGTGCCGATTCCCTGCTCGAACAGTCCGTCTTCTCATTACGACTCGGAGCCCTTTGCTGGTATGGCGCTCAGATCAGCTCGTTGATGATGTTCTCGATGAGCTCCTGGCGTCCGCTGCCGTGCTGGACGGGGTCCGGCGCGGCGAGGGCGAGTTTTTCGAGGGAGGCCAGCGAGTGTTTGCCAGCTTCGATTTCGGCTCCGACGCCACTGTCCCATGAGGCGTAGCGGTTTTTGACGAGGTCGCCAAGGCGGCCGTCCTTGCGGATGGCGGCCGCGATTTTGAGGCCGCGCGCGAAGGCGTCCATGCCGCCGATGTGGGCGTAGAAGAGGTCGTTGGGTTCGAACGATTCCCGGCGGACCTTCGCGTCGAAGTTGAGTCCTCCGGTTTTGAGCCCGCCCATCTTGAGGACGGTGAGCATGATCGCGCTGGTGAGGTAGAGGCTGCTGGGGAACTGGTCGGTGTCCCAGCCGATGAGCTCGTCGCCGGTGTTGGCATCGATCGAGCCGAGGGCCCCGGCGGCGGCGGCCACTTCGCACTCGTGGTGCATCGTATGGCCGGCAAGTGTCGCGTGGTTCGTCTCCAGGTTCAGTTGGAAGTGCTCGAGGAGGTCGTATTCGCGGAGGAAATTCAGGCAGGCGGCGGCGTCGCTATCGTATTGGTGGCGGGTGGGCTCCTTCGGCTTGGGCTCGATGTAAAACGGGCCCTTGAAGCCAATTTCTTTTTTGTAGTCCACCGCCATGTGGAGGAATTTCGCGAGGTGGTCGAGTTCGCGCTTCATGTCGGTATTCCAGAGCGTCGAGTAGCCCTCGCGTCCGCCCCAGAAAACATAGCCTTCGCCACCGAGCTCGTGCGTGACCTCGATGGCTTTTTTCACCTGGGCGGCAGCGTAGGTAAAGACATCGGCATTCGGGCTTGTCCCGGCCCCGTGGAGGAACCGGGGATTGACGAACAGGCAGGCCGTACCCCAGAGGAGGCGGATACCCGTGCGCTCCTGCTCCTCTTTGAGGACCTTCGCGACGGCATCGAGATTTTTGTTTGATTCGGCCAGCGTGGCGCCCTCGGGAGCCACATCGCGGTCGTGAAAGGCGTAGAAAGGAGCCCCCAGTTTTTCAATAAATTCAAACGCGACCCGGGCGCGCTTCTGCGCGTTTTCCACCGAGGCCGTCCCGTCATCCCAAGGGCGAAGCATCGTGCCGGCTCCAAATGGATCGGCTCCCGTTCCGCGGAACGTGTGCCAATACACCACCGAAAAACGAAGATGGTCGCGCATCGACTTCCCCTCGACCAGCTCGTCGGCGTTGTAATGCTTGAAAGCGAGAGGGTTTTTCGAGGAGGGACCTTCGAAAGGGATGCGGGAGATGTCAGGGAATGCGTTCATACGAAGCGGGATTTCATCACGCGCCGCGCGGGTTGACAAGAGGGAGTTTGGAGCTTTACCAATTCCCACCGAGCGTGGTCAGCAACCGAAAGGGTTGACGATACGGGTTGGATGCCGGAGCTTCTTGGCATGCTCGATCTTCTTGAACTCCTGCAGGCCGGAAAGCTGCGCGAGGCCCTCGACCCTATTTACCTTGGCCCCCAAATGAAAGCTGGGGGATACACCGATTACGCGGCTCGCTCCTAGCTGGCATCCGGCTGCCTGGGATCCATGTTCAGACTCATGCGAGCGCCCGATTCGGAATCCTCTCCAACCCCGGCAAAGAAGCAAAACCACCGCTGGGCGCGACTCTTGCTTGCGCTGGCGATCTTCGTCGTTTTGGGCTTGGGATTTCGCGCCCTGCTTCCAACACTGACCGAACGGGGGGCGGCGTTTGCATCCCGGCATTATCTTGGGCTGCCGGCTCGGATTGACAATGTGGACCTGTTTATTTTTCGTGGACAGATCGTGATCGAGGGGCTGAGCCTGGGGGCCACGCCTGACGGCGCCTCGCCCTGGAGTGCCGCGGGAAATCCTCCACCCATCGATCCCGCCACAGCCCTCGTGCATTGTGATCGGCTGGTCATTTCCTTCTCCTGGAAAAATCTCCTGAGCAAATCGCTCCTCTTGCCCAAGGTGGAAATCCAGGCGCCGTCGCTGCGTCTGCTGCGCGGCTCCGATGGGAAAATCGAGCCGCTGCGCGGTGCCAGACCCGTCGCCCAATTCTCATCGGCCAAGCCACAGCCCTCGCCCGCTCCACCGTGGCCGGTCGAAGTCCTCGCATTCTCGCTGCATCACCCCAGCGTGGAGATTCTGGATGTGGAAACCGGGAAGCCGCTACTGGAATTTTCGCTGGAAAGTTTTGATCTGGATCGCTTGTCCGCGAAGGGAAGTGAGATTGCGCTGGGCACCGTGGGTGTGAAGGGGCCGGTGTTGCGTGTGGACCGCGATCTGGTGCTGGCAGATTCGTCCCCCGACGCCGGAGCGATTTCCGGTGACGCTGCCCCCGTTTCCGCAGCATCGGGATATCAGGTCAAAAAGATCGAGATTGCCGGAGCACAGTTTACTTGGATCACGAAACGGGGCCCGTTGGATGTTCGGTTCGCTTTCCGGGCCTCCGACGTCAGCGCAGACCAGGGGCACAGGTTTCCAATCGATCTCACTTTGGAGGTGGAAGCTGCCCAGCTTCATCTCGCCGGGGAAGCGGGGATTTTGCCTCCTGTTTTTGACGGGACCTTCTCCTGGACCGGACTGCCGTTTCCTCCACTGTTGCTGGCATCCGCACCAGAACTGGCGCCCTGGCTCCGGTCTGCAAACTCGAGTGGCAACATTGAGATCCATGCGGATGTCGCGGGAGCCAAGGGCCCTGCCGGCGTCCAGATCTCGGGTCACGCCTCCCTCGAAAACCTTGCATTGGCAGATCCCGGCCATTCGGCGACTTCACTCCAATGGAAGCGATTGGATGCAAAGATCTCCGATGTCTTTATTCCTCTGGCGGGAGGCCCCGGTGTGCGCCCGACCGCCCGGCTTCACTTCAGGCAAATCACGCTGGAGGAACCGGTCCTTCGCTACACCCACCCCTCTCCCGCTCTGTTTTCACTCCTAGGAATGTCAGTGCCCGAGGCGGCCCAACCGTCTGCAACCAACCCTCCCCCCCCCGCGCCACCGGCACCTCCCGCAGCTTCCTCCACCGGCAGCTTTGCGGTGGATGCCATGATTGAAGGGCTGAACATCTCGGGAGCGGACATCGAGGTTCGAGACACCTCGGTTCAGCCGGATGCCATCTCGACGATTCGGAATTTGGAGATCACCGCCCGGGAGGTGCATTTTCCGGATCCGTCTGTCGCAAGCTTCCAACTCCAGGCCATGCTGCCCGTCTCCGCGTGGCTCTCAGTGAAGGGCAGCCTGCAGCCCGGAAATATCGGCGCATTCACCATGTCGCTCAAGGAGTTGGATTTGCCGACTTTTGATGCCTACGCCACGACGGCCGGAGCATCGCTCAAAGCCGGCCAGCTCTCTCTGGAAATGAACCTGAAAACTCAAGGCGCAACAATCGAGATGGAGAATGAAGCCGTCCTGCGAAAACTCGGCATATCGCTCGGCAATCCCGCCTCGTTTTCCCATCAATTCGGAATGCCGCTTGGCTTGGCCATTGCGCTCCTCAGCGACCCGTCCGGCAATATCCGTCTGAAGGTGCCTGTCAAAGTGGATGACAAAGGTGCCAATGTCTCGTTGGGTCCCATTGTGGCTTCCGCCATCAGATCCGCCTTGGTCGGAGCGATCACCACCCCGCTAAAGCTCATGGGAGCATCACTCGGCGGACCATCCGGGAACGGAGGGTTGATGGTCTCTCCTTTGAAAAGTCCGCCTGGCAGCGCAGATCTCAGCCCCGAGGTCTCCGCTCGCATCCGCGACGTGTCCGGGTTGCTGACCCAACGTCCATCCATGGGGGTCGTTTTGAGTGGCCGCAGCAGCAGCGACGAGACGCCGCTGATTGCCAAACAAATCCTGATCGAGACTATTCAAGCCGGCAACGATCTTCCGGCGTTGGATGGTGTCGGGTTTCTTGGTCGTCACCGGATGGAAAAGATCCTTGCCCAAACAGCCGGGGGCGGGACGGGAAAGCTTACAGACAAAGATCAGGCCCTCTTTGAAAAATATCTCGCAGCCACGAACGTCCCCCGGGAGCGCCTCGATGCGCTGGCCAAAAGCCGGGCAGAAGCGGCCCGGAACTTACTGATCGCAAACAAGGTCTCCGCAAACCGGATCCGCATCGGGGATCGGGAGGCAGCTGGAGCCCCGGGCGTCGTCCTTAAATTTGTTGAGTTCCATCCGCCTCATTGAATCTGGATCCAGAGGGGCATCTCTGATGGCTTGTCGCAGGCGTGCGGAGCAGGGATAGTCCGGGGCATGTTTGTGAGAGTGCTTCCGGATCAGGCGGCCGGCCGGCTGCTGGACTATCGCGTTCCGGCGGCCTTCGAGGGCTCGGTTGGCGTTGGCTCGCGGGTGAAGGTGCCCGTGCGCACACGCCTGCTCACGGCGACGGTGATCGACGTGATGGAGGAGAGCGATGTGCGCGGGATGCGCGAGGTGGAGTCGCTGGTGGATGCGGCTCCGATGATCCGCCCCGCGCTACTCGACCTGGCACGGTGGATGGCGGAGTATTATTGCTGTCCGCTGGAGACGGCGGTCTGCAGCGTCCTCCCGGTTGCGGTGCGGGACGGGCGGGTGGCCTCCAAGCGCCGGAATATGGTGCGGGCGGCACGGGAGGTTGCCGAAGAGGAGCTGGCGGCCTTGGAGAAGCGGGCGCCGAGGCAGGCGGACGCGCTGCGGGCCGTCCTGGAAGCCGGGGAACCTCTCGCCGTGACCGCTGCTGCCGAATCGGCTGGTGTGGCGGAGGGTGTTTTCCGTGCGCTGGAGAAGCGCGGACTCGTGGTCATCGAGTCTGCGGTTGTGGCCCGGGACCCGTATGCCGAAAAATTTGTAGCTGGGGCGGGCGTGACATTGAACGCAGAGCAAGAGGCGGCGCTGGCGGCGGTGGAGGAGAGCATGGCCGCGCCGGGGACGCCGATCCTGCTTTTTGGCGTAACAGGGTCGGGGAAGACGGAGATCTACCTGCGGGCGATCCGCAAGGCGCTGGAGGCCGGACGCACAGCCCTTGTGATGGTGCCGGAGATCGCGCTCACCCCCCAGACGGTTGAGCGGTTCAAATCGCGGTTTGCAGACATGCAGGGCCAGATTGCCGTGCTGCACAGCCATCTCTCGGATGGTGAGCGCCACGACGAGTGGCACAAGATCCACAGCGGAGGCGCGCGGATCGTCATCGGAGCGCGCAGCTCGATCTTTGCCCCCCTGGAAAACCTCGGGATCATCATCGTGGATGAAGAGCATGAAACGTCCTACAAACAGGACGAGGCCCCGCGTTACAACGCCCGGGACATGGCGGTCCTGCGCGGGCACCGGGAGCAGGCGGCGGTCCTGCTCGGCAGCGCGACGCCGTCACTCGAAAGCTGGCACAATGCCGGCCAGGGGAAATACCGGCTCGTGCGTCTCGACCAACGTGTGGATGACAAGCGGATGCCGGTCGTGCGCGTGGTGGATCTCCGGCAGAAGACGCGCGCCACGGCGGAGGGAGGCATCCTCTCGGCCCCGCTGAAAGATGCCATTGAGGGGCGGATCGCCAAAGGCGAGCAGACGATCCTGTTTTTAAACCGCCGTGGGTTCTCAACCTCGATGCTCTGCGAGGCGTGTGGACACGTCTGCGAGTGCCCGGATTGCAGCGTGTCGCTCACGTATCACCGCGCGGCCGGGCGGATCGTTTGCCACATCTGCGGGCATACCGCGCGGGCTCCCAAGGCCTGCCCGAAATGCGGCGACGACGGGATCCGCCATGCCGGGGTCGGAACCCAAAAGGTCGAGGAGGCGCTCGTCAAAATCTTTCCTTCGGCACGTGTGGCGCGGATGGATGCGGACTCGATGACGAGGAAGGACGCCTACCGCGAGACGCTCGGGGCGTTCAAGGAGGGGAAGATCGACATCTTGGTCGGAACGCAGATGATCGCCAAGGGCCTCCATTTTCCGAATGTGACGCTGGTGGGGATCGTGAATGCGGACCTCGGCCTGCACCTGCCGGATTTCCGCGCCGGGGAGCGGACGTTTCAGCTCCTCACCCAAGTCGCGGGGCGGGCGGGACGCGGCGAGATGGAAGGCGAGGTGCTTGTGCAGACGTTCACGCCATTCAGCCCGTCCATCCAGTTTGCGCGGCACCATGACTACGAGGGGTTCATGGAGCAGGAGATGGATTTCCGCAGGCAGTTTTCCTATCCGCCCTTTGGCCGGATGATCCTGATCACCGTGCGGGGAGTGATGAGGGAGCGCGCGGAATTTTCCACGCAGACGCTGGCCAGGAAGCTGAAGGCTGGCGCGCCGACGGGGGTCATCGTCGGCGAGGCGGTGCCCGCGCCGCTGGAGAAGGCGAAGACGTATTACCGGTTCCAGGTCTCGCTGCGCGGGCCGTCCTCCCTGATCATGGCGAGGCACGTGCGCTCGGTGCTCGACAACCTGCCCATGCCCGAAGATGTTTTCGTGGCGGTGGATGTCGATCCGCTCCACCTGCTCTGAGTCCGGAAAAAAAGGAGAATATTCTATGCACCACGAGACGGCCCTCATCGCGATGATCGCCATCGGCTTTGCCCTGGCTTTCGTTCTGGGTTTTGGCGTGAGCAAAATCGGGCTGCCTCCGCTGGTGGGGTATCTGCTGAGCGGCATCCTGATCGGCCCCTACACGCCGGGGTTCACGGCCGACAGCTCGATTGCCGGGCAGTTGGCGGAGATCGGAGTGATGCTCCTCATGTTCGGCGTGGGGCTGCATTTTTCGGTTTCCGACCTCGTGGCGGTGAAGCGGATCGCGGTGCCCGGGGCGGTCGGGCAGATTGTGGTGGCAACCGCGATGGGAACGGGGATGGCGATGGCTTGGGGTTGGACATTCGGGGAGGGGGTCGTGCTGGGCCTGAGCCTCTCAGTGGCCAGCACGGTTGTTCTGCTCAAGGCTCTGGAGCAGCGGAATGCCCTCGAGTCCGGGAGCGGACGCATCGCCGTGGGCTGGCTGATCGTGGAAGATCTGGCCATGGTGGTCGCGCTGGTGCTCGTGCCCGCCTTCGCCGGAGCGCTGGGGGGCAAAGTCGACGGCCACGGCGGGTCCGGACTGGCCATGAGCCTCGGGCTCACGTTGGCCAAGCTGGTGGCCTTCGTTGCGATATCGCTGATCGTGGGGCCGCGGGTGATGCCGTGGCTCCTGCGGCAGGTCGCGCGCACGGGCTCCCGCGAGCTGTTTACTCTCGCCACGCTCGCGGTGGGTCTGGGATTGGCCTACGGCGCCTCCCTCCTCTTCGGCGTGTCCTTCGCGCTCGGAGCATTTTTTGCCGGGGTGGTGTTGAGCGAGTCCGAGCTGAGCCACAAAGCAGCGACAAACTCCCTGCCGCTCCAGGATGCCTTTGCGGTTCTTTTCTTTGTCTCCGTCGGGATGCTCTTTGATCCCGCAGTGCTTCTGCGGCAACCGCTCGAAGTGATTTCCGTCGTCGCGCTGATCATGGTCGGCAAATCGCTGGTCGCGCTCGCGATTGTTCTGGCGCTGGGCTTCCCCGTTCAGACAGGCCTGATCGTCTCCGCCTCGCTGGCGCAGATCGGCGAGTTCTCATTCATCCTGGCCGGGCTCGGGATCAGTTACGAACTGCTACCAAAGGAGGGGCTGAACCTGATCCTGGCCGGGGCATTGGTTTCGATCACGCTGAACCCGCTCGCGCTTGCAGCCGCTGACTGGGCCAACCGGTGGCTCCGCGCCACGCCCGAAAGGAAAAGGCGGTTTGAGCAGCTCGGAGCGAAGAACCAGGCGGCCCTGGTGGCCAATCTGGATGCAACCAAGGCGCGGGCGGCGGAAAAATTGGCGGCGCGGCGGACGTTTTCGCCCGAAGAGCTGGTGGAGTGTTTTCCTCTGTTCGCCGGACTTTCGCGCGAGCAGCGCGAGGTGCTCATCCTGCATTTTGAACCGAAATCCGCAGAGCCCGGGGAACGAATCATCCGCAAAGGGGATGCGGCCGACGCAATGTATTTCATCGCCGACGGCGAGGTCGAAGTCGCGGTGCCCGGCCAGGATCTCAAACTCGGCCCCGGCTGCTTCTTTGGTGAGATGGCGCTCATCACCGGAGAGAGGCGTTCCGCCGATGTGACGGCGCTCGACTTTTGCAAATTTGCGACGCTCAGCGCACGGGACTTCCGGCATTTCCTGGGACGCTACCCGGGCATCCGTGTGGAAATCGCACGCCTGGCCGAGGAGCGGAAGCAGATGAACAGGACGGCCACGGAAGATGTGGAGACGCCCGGGGCTTGATTCCGGGAAAGAGCCAAGTGGGGCAGCCCCGCATCGCGGATCCCTCCCAAGCCTCCGCAACGGACCGGCAGGGCTTGGCGGATATTCTCCTTTGTGCTCCGGGGGCGGACTGTGATTGAATTCCCCGCTTGATGAAAGTTCACCCGGCGATTCATTTCCTCTGGAAGAATGCCATCCGCCTTGTGCTGGTGGCGGTCTTCGTGGGGGTTCCGGCTGTGGCATTTTATCTTCGGGAATACGGGGTCGGGTTCGGGGCAAAGGAGGCTCTGGGCAAGGCGCTGAGCAACGGTGCGATCGAGGTTTCCATCGGGCGTCTGGCGATGGATCCATTTTCCGGACTGCTGGCCCGCGACATCGAAATCCGAAACCGGGACGAAGGAGGGCACCTGGTGGCCCGGGTGAGCGATACCGCCCTGTCGTTGAATTTGAGCGAGCTGAGCAGGGGAAAGGTCAAGGTGGACAGCCTCCGACTCGACAATGCCGGGGTATCCATTCCGGTGGACAAAGGCGACGGGGGGCTTCTCCGGCTGGATTTGACCGGGGTGCATGCGGAGGTGATCCTCCTGGGGGATCGGCTGCGGCTGAGCCGGTGCGAGGGGCTGGTGGAGGGAATCCGGGTCGAGATCACCGGTCATTTTTTGAACCCCGAGTCCTTTCACCCCGCCTCCAAGGCGCCTGCAGGCGACGACATCCAGCAGGCAAAACAGGTGCTGGAGGAATTAGCGCAGCTGCGGTATGGCGGAGGTCCGCCGGTGCTGCGGGCCAAGGTTGAGATGGATCTGGCTGTGCCCGGTTCACTCAAAATCGAAGACCTCTCGCTTCACAGCGGTGAGGTGAAGGGAAAAGGCTGGGAGCTCGCAAGCATCGATGTGGCGGGTCAGTTCGAAAACGGGGTTCTTACCATTCCGCAGATTTCGGTCTCCGACGGTCGGGGAACGCTGGAGGCCTCCGTCGAGTGGGACAGCACGTCCGGAACCGGGGAGGGGGCGGTCCTTTCCACTCTGGACCCGGGCCCCTTTCTGCGGCTGGCAGCGAAGTCCTCCGGCGAGCTGACCTCTCTGAAATTCGGGAAGCTGCCGCAGCTTGACGCCCGCGTCTGGGTGACGGGCACCGGGGGGAAGCCCTCCGTGAAGACCACCGGTTCGTTTTCAGCACCAAATGTCACATTCAAAGGCGTCGATTTCCACGATGCCGGGCTGGAATTTGCCTGGCAGGACGGTCACCTTTATGCGCGGGACATCCGGGTTTCCGTCGGGAAGGGAAAGCTCACCGGGCAGGTGTGGGTCGCGCCCGAGGACATCCGGATCGATGCAAGAACCACGATTCCGCCAACTGCCCTGACCGGGCTCTTCGACGTGAAGGCCCGCGAATTTCTGGACCGGATGGAATTTGCCGAGCCGCCGGATATTTCGGTCTCGCTGCGGGGGCCAAAAGCGGATTTTGCGAATTTGCGCGGGCAGGGGAAATTGCGTTTGGGGCGCACGTCGATGCGGGGCTCATGGCTGGACAGCGCCGAGTCGGCGTTTGAGATTGGAGACCGTTGCGTGACCTACAAAGATTTCCGGATCACCACGGGGGCGGGCCTCGGAACAGGCTCCTTCGCCTACGACATCGGACGGCAGGAGGCGCGCCTCAAGGACATCCATTCGACGCTGGTTCCCTACGATGTGTTGATGTGGATCGACCCGAAGATCGCGGAGGCGGTGAAGCCCTACCGGTTCCGGTCCGCGCCCACCGCCGTAGTGCAGGGAAAAGTTCATCTCAAAGATGCCACGAAGAATGACCTGGCGATCAGCATCGAATCGGCGGCGGGTCTGAACTACGACCTGCTGGGCAAGACGCTGCGGTTTGGAAAAACCTCAGCGAAGGTCAATGTCGTCGGGACAAAAGTGAATGCCAACGTGCGACGGGCCGCGCTGATGGGCGGGGACATGTCACTGAAGGCCATCGTGTCGATCGACGACAAGGACCCCACCTTTGGCGCGGATGTGAAGCTGAGCCGGGTGAACTTTGCGCAGCTCACCAAGCTGTATTTTGATTACGACGACTCGAAGGGCGTGATGAGCGGACAATACCAGTTTGATGCCCGCATGGGGCTGGAGAACCTGATGACTGGAAAGGGCAGCATCCGCATCGAAGACGGCAATGTGTTTGCCATCCCTGTGCTCGGTCCATTTTCGGAGATCCTCGGGACGCTTCTGCCTGGAGTTGGATACCAGACCGCCCGGCTCGCCACAGCGGATTTCACCGTGGGCAAGGAAATCATCAACACAAAGAACCTTGTCATTGAGGGGGCGGGATTCAGCATGATCGGAGCTGGGGACATCCATTTTATGACAAGCCGCCTGGACATGAGCATGCGGATCAACGCGCGGGGGATTCCCGGCATCGTTTTTTATCCAGTGAGCAAGCTTTTTGAATACATCTCAACGGGGACGGTGGCGGATCCCGCCTGGCGGCCGAAGATCATTCCACGCCTGAACAACAGTGCAAAGAACCCGCCAAAGGCCGGAGCACGATGAAAGAAGTCTCTCCACCCCTACGACGCAGCCGCGGAATTTCGTTCAGGGTCCTGCTGGTCGGAGTGATCCTGGGGCTGATTCTTGCCTCGACCCTGAGCACGACCTGGCTGAGCGCGCGAGGGATGCGGGCCGTGATCCTGGCCCTGCGGGACCGGCAGATCGAGACGACGCTGGATGCGGTCACCGGTCGCGTGGAGGAGCTGTTCGAGCCCTCGGACCGGCTCCTGTTCAGCCTCTCGAAGAGGATCCGCAGCGGCGCATTGCCAGTCTCTGATCCTTTTTCGGTGGCGAAGACATTGGGCGAGGCCCTGGAGTTTGAAGACGGCATCAACTGGATCAGTTTTGGTTTCCCGGACGGGCGGTTTGCCGGGGCCTGGGCGCATGACGACTCGATCATCCTGAACCTCTCCCAACCCGGCAAGGGCCGCCCGCAGGAGTGGCAGTTGGAGCCGGATGGGAAGCTGATGCCCTATAAGCGAAGCACGGCACCGGACTCTTATGATTCACGCGAGCGGAAGTGGTTTCAACTCGCTAAAAATAGCAAAAGTCTCACGTGGACGCCGCCCTATGAATTTGCCGACGGAGGAACCGGGATCAGCGTGGCGCTGGCCGTGCGCGCAGAGGACGGAACGTTCCTTGGCGTCCTCTCGGTGGATTTTCTTCTGAAGGACGTAACGAACTATTTGGAGAAGCTCAAAGAGGAATTTCAGGGCGATACGCTGGTGTTCTCGATCCGGGGCCACGTCATCGCTTCGGCCAAGGACCTGAATACCAATCCCATCACCGAAAAGATCCGGAAGAAACTCGGAAGCGAGCGCGTCTGGGAAAAGCTGGAGGCAAATGGAGGGCATCTGGTCATGGAGTTTCCGACGGAAACGGACACCTATACGGCGGGCGTCCGGCGGGCGGGCGTCCCCGGCGACCTGGATTGCGTCAGCGCGATTATTTTCAGCCGGAAGCAGACATTCGGGGCGATGGAGAAAAATATCTCGCACGGAGTCATTGCGGCCCTGGTGGCGCTGGCCGTGTCGCTCGGCACCGGCTTCTTTCTGGCTGGGCGCATCGCCAATCCATTGCGAAGCCTGGCAGCCGCCGTGTCCAGGATCGGACATTTTGACCTGAGCACTCACGATATGCCCGACTCGGGGGTGCGGGAGATCCGCACGCTTTCGGAGTCCATCGAGCTCCTTCGCAGCGGCCTTCAGTCGTTTTCCCACTATGTTCCGGTGGACCTGGTGCGCGACCTCGTGAAAAGTGGTGGGGTGGCCGAGTTGGGAGGAGAGAAGAGGGATACGGCCATTTTGTTTTGCGATCTGGCCGGATTTACCGCGTATGCGGAGACAAATCCTCCCGAGGAGGCGGTGGCCACGCTGACGGCCTATTTCGAGGATTTCGGGAAAGCGATCGAGGAGAACGGGGGGATCATCGACAAGTTTATGGGCGACGGGATCATGGC
>JBGSJQ010000172.1:0-14792 GCA_041741775.1 Terrimicrobiaceae bacterium
GGCGGCGGAAAGTTTTGCCCGTGACGTGGCCGGGGCCGGCTTTGCGCATTGCCGCTTGCGTCCCGACGTCCTGTGCTCGCCGGCCCAGGTCCGGCAATACAGCGATCCGGAGAAGGGTCCGGAGCGCCTGCTGCGGACGGAGGTTTTCCCGGCCTCGGAAACGACGTATGCCGACCTGCTCGCCGCCGGCCGGGGGGCAGATCTTCTGGTGGTCGGGGAGTTGCTCTACGTGGCTCCTCTGGCGGCAAAGACGCTCGGAATTCCATGGGTCAATGTGATTCTGGCCCCGTCCTCGTTCCTGTCCATTTGCGATCCGTGCGTCCTGGCCCCCCTGCCGGCTCTGAGCCGCCTGGGTGGGCTTTCCTATTGGCCTCTTCGCGCGGTGATGGCTATCGGACGTCACCTCACCGAGCACTGGGCGCGGCCGTTCAGGGACCTGGAGCGCCGCCTCGGGCATCCTCCCGTTCCGAACCCGGTCTATGCCGGCAAACACTCCCCGCACCTGGTCCTTGCCCTCTTCCCGGAGTTTCTCGCTCCAAAACAACCCGACTGGCCCGCGAATGTTCTCCAGACCGGCTTCCCCTACTTTGAGCAACCTTCGCAGACCGTCCTGAGCGCGGACGTCAATAAATTCCTTGATGAGGGCCCCCCCCCGGTTGTTTTCACCCTTGGCTCGGCGGTCGTCATGATGGCTGACGATTTTTACGATCTCGCGGCCGAGGCGGTGCGGAGGATCGGATGCCGCGCAATCTTCCTGGTGGGCAGGGAAAAGGGATCCGTTCACGTCGCGGGAGACATTCTCCGCGCCGCCTATATTCCGCTTGAAGAGGTGTTCCCCAGGGCATCGGTTGCCGTCCATCACGGAGGGATCGGAAGCTGTGCCATGGCCTTCCGCTCCCGGGTCCCATCGCTGGTGATTCCTTTCGGGTATGATCAGCCGGACAACGGGGCACGGATGGAGCGCCTGGGGGTGGCGCGGGTGTTGCCCCGGCGCCGGCTGACGGTGAACCGCCTTGAGCGGGGATTGCGCTCGGTGCTGGAAGACGGTAGGATGGTGCAGCGGGCCGGGGAGCTGGCACGGGACATCCACCCGCAGGACGACATGCTGCGAGCCGTCGCGGCTATCGAAGGGGTGGGTTCGCCGACCGGTGCGCTTGAAAAATGAGCAGACCGGCCTCTGAATCCAAATCCATTTCCATTTTGTCAAACGAACCCAACCCACCACCTGATCCATCAGAAGCCGTTCGTGGCAGGTCGCTCGCCAGCCTTCGCGAGGCGGGCCAATTCCTGACGTATTTGAGGCCCTACCGCTGGCGGTTCCTCTCGGCCATCCTCCTGCTCATCGTTTCCACCGGGCTCGGGCTTTGCTTTCCCTTCCTGACTGGACGGCTGTTGGATGCGTCGCTCAATCACTCGCAGCCAGAGGCCTGGACCGAAAGCATCAATGCGATCGCGCTCATCCTCCTTGGAACTCTTGCGCTGCAGGCGTTCTTCTCGTTTTTCGCGACCTCCTGGTTCTATGGTTGCGGCGAGAGCGCGGTGGTGGACCTGCGCCGCGACACGTTTGGGGCTCTGCTCGGGCAGTCGATGACATTTTTTTCCGGACGACGGGCCGGGGAACTCTCAAGCCGCCTGAGCAACGACCTGACGGTCATCCAGGACACCCTGACCATGACCGTGCAGCAGTTCCTCCGGCAGCTTCTGCTAATGTCCGGCGGGCTGGCGATGGTCGCACTCACGTCGCTGCGGCTCACGGCTGTCATGGTCTGCACGTTTCCGGTCCTCGTGCTGATCGGGGTCCTCTTCGGACGGCACATCCGGAAATTCGCCCGCGAGGCGCAGGACCGCCTTGCCGAGAGCAGCACGGTCGTCGATGAGTCCCTGCAGGGGATTGCCAATGTGAAGGCGTTCGGAAACGAGAACTTCGAGTTGGACCGCTACTCGCGCGCACTGGCTGGGTTCCTGCGTGTCATTCTCAAAACCACCCGGCTGCGGGCCTCGATGGTTTCGTTTATCATATTCGGGGTCTTCGGCTCCGTCGTCCTTGTGTTTTGGTATGGGGCGCACCTGATGCAATCCGGCCAGCTGACGTTTGGCGAGCTGACGCGGTTTATCCTCTACACCACATTTGTCGGGGGTTCGGTGGCGTCCTTTGCCGAGGTGTTCGGGCAGGTGCAAAAGGCGATCGGCGCCACGGATCACGTGAGGGACATCCTGCGCGCGCCCGGGGAAATTGCCGTCTCAAACAACGTGGCCCGGCCTGCCGGCGTCCGGGTGCGAGGCGAGGTTCTGTTCGACAATGTTCATTTTCGATATCCTGCGCGGCCCGACGCCCGGGTCCTGCGGGGCCTGAACCTTGCGGCCGGTGTCGGGGAAAAGATTGCTCTGGTTGGGCCAAGCGGAGCCGGAAAGTCCACGGTTGTCTCGCTCCTCCTCCGGTTCTATCAGCCCGACTCGGGGGCGATCCTGCTGGATGGCCGCCCCATCGGATCCTTCGATCTGGCAGAGCTGCGGTCCAATTTTGCCGTGGTCCCACAGGAGGTCCTCCTGCTTGGGGGGACGATCGAGGAGAACATCCGATACGGCCAGCCGGCCGCCTCGCCGCAGGAGGTCCGCGAGGCGTCCCGCCAGGCGGCCTGTCATGAATTCATTGAGAAGTTTCCCGAGGGATACCAAACGATCGTGGGCGATCGCGGGATCAAGCTGTCGGGCGGGCAGCGACAACGGATTGCGATTGCGCGGGCGCTGCTCAAGGACCCGGCCATCCTGATCCTCGATGAGGCGACAAGCTCGCTGGATTCCGAGAGCGAGCATCTGGTTCAGTCCGCCCTCGAGCACCTGCTACGAAACCGGACCGCGTTCATCATCGCCCACCGCCTCTCCACCATCCGGCAGGCCGACCGGATTTTTGTGATTGAAGACGGGCTCGTTGTGGAGACCGGCACGCACGACACGCTCATCAAAAACCCGGAGGGCCTCTACCGCCGGCTCGCAGAGCGTCAGTTCGCCTCGGAGATCGGGCTCGCCGAAGTGGCTTCCTGAGGTGGTCTCACTTCCACCAGCATGGCCGTGGCATTATCGCGACCTGAGCGCCTCACGGCCTCGCTGACCAGGTGACTGGCCGCCTGGTGGCCCTCCGCAAGCACGCCGGGAAGCTGGTCGTTGAAGAACCCATCGGTAATTCCGTCCGTGCAGAGCAGGAACCGGTCGCCCGCCTCGAATCCCACCGAGCCCACTTGGGGGTTGACGAACATATGCCCGGCTCCGAGCGCGGCTTGGAGGACGTTCCTGCGCGGGTGCGACTTCGCCTCGCGCTCGTTGATTTGACCGTTGCGGAAAAGCCATCCGACATGCGTGTCGTCCTGGGTGAGCTGCTTGATCCCACCGGCTGCGGGCAGGTAGTAAATCCGGCTGTCTCCGATGTGCCCAAAATACATCCATGGGCCGGTGAACCAGCACAGGCTCAGCGTGGCCCCCATGCCAGAGCACTCCTCGTAGCAATCGCCAAGGTATTGCAGGGCCTTGTGGATTTCGCCAAACAGCTCCTCGACAACCTCGGTTTGACCGGCCGTGATGCCACCAGCCCGCTGCCGGAAAAGCGGAGGCAGGAGGCGGGTGATCTTCTCGACCGCAATCTTGCTGGCAAATTCCCCGGCCATCGCCCCGCCCATCCCATCGCTCACGGCAAACACCAGGTCGGCAATGCCGCCATCCGCCTCCCCGATTTTTCCAAGGAAATGCGCCCCCTCCGCATCGACCGCCAAGCCAAGGAAAGCATCCTCGTTGTTCTTGCGGACCCGCCCACAATCCGTGTGCCCGGACCAGGAATACCGGAAATGCCCGCCAGCCTCCGAAGGCGCGGAGATGAGGCTGGCCAGGGAGGGCGTGCCGCCCGGTTCAGGTGGAAGCGGCATTTTCCCCCTCAAGAATCGTGGCAAATTCAAAATCGATCAGGCAGAAGCGTCCGTCGGACTGCCGGTAGGTGACATTGCGCATCTCGGCGTCGTCGTGCCTCACCCCGTAGTTCTTCAGTTCTTCGAAAAGCTCTCGGCAGCGCTCCTCATCGAGATGATCCACCATCGTCCCGCAGTTCGTGGTCACAATTTTCAGGGCCTCCGCGTCGGCTTCCAACAGCCGGGGAACGAACGGACAAGCGCGCTTCTCCAGGTATTTCAAAACCTTCACCTCGGTCGCAAAGCGCTCTTCCGCCTTCGGCCCGCGGAACTGCTTGTGAACGCGCCCGTCATACCCCAGACGGACCGTAGCGCGAAGGGTGTCCTTGACCTGATTCATGGGGCTTGAATCTCTCCGTGTATGCGATTCTTGCTCACGCCTTCATCCTTACAGCAATCCGGCCCGTAAGAAAAGCCTGCTTCCAGACGGCCCTCAAAACGTCCGCACCGACGAAAGCCCTCCGTCGGGACGCACCACCTGGCCGGTAAGAAATTTGGAGTTTTCGCTGAGGAGGAAGGAAACGAGTTCGGCGACATCAGCGGGGTCGCCGATTTGTTGGAGCGGATGGCGTTTGGCCGCAGCCTCGCGTTTGCTCTCGGAGTTGATGAGAGGGTCGGCGAGCGGGGTGGCGGTCAGCGAGGGGGCAATGACATTGACCCGGATCTTCGGGGCCAACTCGGCCGCGAGCGAAGCGGCCAGTCCTTCAATAGCCCCCTTGGCGGCCGCGATCGAGGCATGGAAGGGCATTCCCTGGGCCACGGCCACCGTGGAGAACAGGACGACTGAGGCACAGGGAGACGCCTTCAGCGCAGGAAGGCCGGACTGCAGCGCGGCCACCGCCCCGAGCAGGTTGACTTGGAAATCCTTGAGAAAGTCCTCCCCGGTCAGACGATGAAAGGGTTTGAGCGTGATGCTGCCGGGAAAATAGACGAGTCCGTCCAGCACCGGCGGCAGGTCCAGGGCGCCGGGATTGGTCGCATCAAACGCTTGAACGGGGATTCCCAGCTCTTCGAGCGGGCCGGGCGTCCGCGCCGCTGCCATCACGGACAGCCCCTGCTTCTGCAGCAGCCGCGCCGTCTCCAGCCCGATGCCCGAATTCCCGCCGATCAACAAGACTGTCTTTTTCATCTCCCAATCTCGCGGGAAATCAGGCGCGGTCAAGGGGTCCTACTTCAGGGCCTTGTTCCAGCCATCGATTTTTGCCTTCTGCGCCTCAAAGAGTGCGTCGGTGGGATCGAGGATTTCGATACTGACGATCTTGTCGCCCTGGGCAATTTTGTTGACGACGTCCTGGCCTTTCGTGACCTCGCCGAAGACGGTGTGCTTGCCATCGAGCCAGGGGGTCGGCACGTGCGTGATAAAGAACTGGCTGCCATTCGTTCCGGGCCCGCGGTTGGCCATGGAAAAAATCCCGGGCTTGTCGTGCTTGAGGCCCGTTTTGACCTCATCCTCAAACGTATAGCCGGGGCCGCCGCCGCCGGTGCCGTCCGGGTCGCCGCCCTGGATCATGAAGTCGGGGATCACGCGGTGAAACGTGAGGCCGTTGTAGAAGCCGCGCTTGGCGAGGTTGAGGTAGTTGGCAACGGTGATGGGGGCCTTCGAGGCGAACAATGTGCCTTCGATGTCTCCCTTGCTGGTTTTTACAATAATGCGAATGTCGTCCATGGAGAATGCGTTGGTCGTGGAGATCAGGGTAAATGTCAAACCCAGAAGAATTGAAAAAAGTGTGGTTTTCATCAGCCGGAATTGTGGCACGATCCCGCCCATGGCGCAATCCACAGTCAAAATTGGCGTCGTGCAGCATGCCTGCACGGCGGATATGGCAGCGAACAACGCCGCGGCCGAACGCGGTCTCCGCAAGGCGGCTTCCCGTGGCGCAAACATCGTCTGCCTCCAGGAACTCTTCCGCTCGGTTTACTTCTGCCAGGTCGAGGACCATAAGTATTTTGACCTCGCGGAGCCCGTTCCTGGCCCCGGCACGGAGTCCCTGCAGGCTCTCGCGAAGGAGCTTGGCATCGTGCTCATCGCCTCGCTTTTCGAGCGCCGCGCCCCCGGACTCTACCACAACACCGCCGCCATCATCGATGCGGATGGATCATTTCTCGGGAAATACCGCAAGATGCACATCCCGGATGACCCGCTCTTCTACGAGAAATTCTATTTCACGCCCGGCGACCTGGGCTTCCGCGCCTGGGACACAAAGTTCGGCCGCATCGGGGTCTGCGTTTGCTGGGACCAGTGGTATCCCGAAGCCGCCCGCCTCACCGCCCTCCAGGGCGCCCAAATCCTTTTCTACCCGACAGCCATCGGATGGAATCCGTCGGAAAAAGCCAAATACGGCACCCGCCAGCATTCCTCCTGGGAAACCGTCCAGCGCGGGCATGCCGTCGCCAATGGATGCTACGTCGTCGCGCCGAACCGCATCGGCCACGAGGCCCCGGATGGCGGGGAAGGCATCGAGTTCTGGGGACAGAGCTTCGTGAGTGATCCGGCGGGACAGATCATCGCCAAGGCGTCCGTGGATCAGGAGGAGGTCCTTGTTATCGAAGCGGACCTCGATTCGGTCGATACCCAGCGCACCCACTGGCCGTTCCTCCGCGACCGCCGGATCGACGCCTACGGCGATATCACCCGCCGGTTCATTGATTGAGCCGCTGCATTCCCCCTACTCGATCTCGACAAGCGTCCCGACCGGCACTTCGGCGAACAGCGCCTTGGCATCCTCGGCGGGAAGGCGGATGCAGCCGTGCGACGCCGGATAACCGGGAAGTGACCCGGCATGCAGCCCGAAATCCATGCAGGACAGGCGCAGGAAATACGGCATGCGCGCGGGATAGAGGGTCGATCTCCAGTTTTTGTATTTGTCCGTGACGACGAACCGGCCCTTGCGTGTCGGATATTTTGCGCGGCCCGAAGAGATCGGCATCGTGCGGACGATGGCCCCATCCTTCCACAAATAGGCCGTCTGGTCGGTCAGGTTCACCCTCAGGACCATCCTGGCGGCCTCGGATTCCGGTGCGATGCCAAGCAGGGCCTGCATGATTTCGGTGTGGCCAGCACGACCGGCCAGCCAGAGAGCGAACGTCTTGTGCGGACGGGTGACAGCGTGACGGTCGGCTCCCCGCTCGATTAAGAGGCGGACGACATCTGTGTAGCCCATGGCGGAGGCCAGCATCAACGGCGTGAGGCCGTGCTCTTTGACCACATAGAACTCGAGGTTCGTATCGCGAAACCGATGGAGGAATTCGTCGGGAGCTGGCTGGGGCAGCGGGGCATTGGCATCCGCACCGGCATCGAGCAAGCGGGCCACTTCGCCGGAGTCGTCGGCGGCGACAGCAGAAAACAAGGCGGGAGTGAGGTCCGGAGTCGGGGTTGCTTCTGCGGCCGGAGGGGCGGCTTCGGGTGGTGGAACCTCCGCGCTCGAAGGGGCATCCTTTGTGGAGTCAACCGAGGATGGCGACGAAGCGGGGTCGGCCTCCGACAAGGTAGCCTCCTGGTTTTCTTCCAGCGGCGCAGCCCCCTCGATCTCGCCCGTGCCAGACGACTCCGCGAGGCTGCAGGCCGCGCTCAAAAAAAACATCCCCAGCAAGATCCGGTTCATCCCTGCGACTCCCTACACGCTTGCCCCGGGAAAATCAAACTGCGGCTGTTATTCTCGCGCACATTGTCACCAGTCCCGGTCGGTGGCCTCTCCCCCGGCCACGCACCCGTCGCGCACCACGCACCGGGTCAGGTGCGAACCCGGAAGGACGCTGGCATTTTCCCAAATGACACAATTTTCGAGAACAGCTGCGGCCCCGACGTCAGCTCCGGCCCCGATGGAGGTTGCTCGGCAAATTCGCGCCGAAGGGTCGCCGTGGGCCGACGCATCGACCGCTTGCGGCCAACCGGGGCGGGAGTAGGACAAGCGGTATCCGCCGGGACGCAGCAGATCGTGGGCTTCGAGGTAGGCTTGGCGGCTGCCAAGGTCGAACCAGAGGCCGTCATCAACCACGATCCCGCCGACCGGGATCCCGGCGCGGATCATGTCGAGGTAAACCGGGATGATCGAGACGACCCGCCCGGCGGGGATGTGGCGGAAAATTTCCAGGGAAAGGATCGCGATGCCGGTGAAGAGGAACGAGGGGGCCTCGGGAGCCCCGAGGGAATGGCGGATGTCACGGACGAGCCCGTCGCGGCACTGCACGTGGAGGGGGCCACCCGAGGAACGAAGAACGAGGGATGCAGCGCGTCCGGATGCGATGTGCTCTTCGATGGCAGGCCGCAAGGGGAAGTCGGCCAGCACGTCGCCGTTATAGACTATGAAGGGGCCGTCACCGAGAAGGTCCTCAACATTTTTGATACCACCGCCGGTGTCGAGCAGGACCGGCTCATGGCGGAGAGTCAGGGGGCATCCGAGATACGAGTCGCCGGGGATGTGCGTGGCATAAGCCTCCGGGCAGTGGTGGGTGTTGACAACGAAGCGGTCGATGCCGTTCGCTATCAGGTGGTCGAAGGCGAAGGTGATCAGCGGCTTGCCGTAAATCGGAACCAGCGGTTTCGGACGGCGTTCGGTGAGCGGACGCAGGCGCGTCCCGAGCCCTGCCCCAAGGACAAAGGCGTTCATTGCGCAGCAGGGCGGCCTGAGGTGGACGCGAGGCGAAGGATGGCATCCGCCGCGCAGGCGGCCCCGAAGCCGTTATCGATATTGACGACAGTGACCTTGCTCGCGCAGCTTGTGAGCATGCCGAGCAGGGCGGCGATCCCGCCAAGGTTGGCGCCGTAGCCCACGCTCGTCGGCACCGCAATGACCGGTCGGTCCACGAGTCCCGCCACAACACTGGGCAGGGCACCTTCCATTCCGGCCACGACGATCAGCACTCCACACGCACGCAGGCGCTCGAGCTCGCCAAGCAGCCGATGCAGACCGGCCACCCCCACGTCTGTGATCCGCACAACCGCCTGGCCGAAGGCCTCCAGCGTCACCGCTGCCTCCTCCGCAACCGGGATGTCTGTCGTTCCCGCACAGACCACGCCAACGGAAAATGGTCCGGCCGCCTTCGCACAAGACCCGATGGAGATGCAGCAAGCCCGGTCGTGCCAGACCGCCCCGGGAAACTTCTCCGCAACGGCTTCAAACTGGGCGACCGACGCCCGCGTGGCCAGAACCGGCTGGCCCGCCCCCACCAGCACGTCCGCAATCGCAGCAACCTCCTCCGGCCGCTTGCCGTCACAAAAAATCGTCTCCGGCCGCCCGCAGCGCTCCGCCCTCCCAACATCCACCCGAGCGAAATCAGACATCATTCGAAAAAAGATACCTCATGGGAACCATCCCGCTCTCCCTGAACCCGTGCTTCTGATAGAACCGCCGGGTCTCGCCCGGGTGATCGGTCAGCAGCGTGATGCGAAGGAAGTTTTTTTCTTTGGCGAAGGCGATCGCATGCTGAAGGAGTCGCGATCCGTATCCCTGCCCTCGGTGCTCCTTGCAAATGACGAGGTCCTCGAGCAGGAGGACAAAGCCCCCCTCCGCCGTGCTGATCGTGATCAGGAGGTTGATCATCCCGACAATGCGCCCCTCGCTGCGCAGCACAAAAATCCGCCCGCGCGATGGTTGCTCCAGGATGAGCCGGAGCCCACGGAGCTGCTTCTCGTGGTTCGGGGAAAAATCCTCCTCCTGCGTGAAGAGCTCCGTGAGCAGCTCCGTGAGCTCGTGGAGGTCGTCCAGCGTGGCCGGTTCGATGCGAAGATCGCTCATGCGCATCGGTCTAGGGGATTTTCCCCCCGCTGGCAACCCGCGAAGAGCAAAGAAAGATTTTGAGCCCCAAGGCCGGCGAGCGCCCCTTCGGCCCAGCAAATCGCCTTTTGAGTGTTGAGCTCCCCGCGCCGACCGATAGACTCATCGGCTTGGAAGCAACTCTCGATATCGAAAGCGTCGGATTCGGCGGGGCCGGAGTGGGCCGCCTGCCGGATGGCCGCGTCTGCTTTGTGCCGTTCACCCTGCCGGGGGAGCGGGCTACAGTCCGGGTCGTCCGCTCAAAAAAATCTTTCTGCGAAGCGGAGTTGATGCGGCTTTTGCAGGCATCGATCCACCGCACGCCGCCGCGGTGCCCGGTCTTCGGCCGGTGTGGAGGTTGCGCGTATCAACATGTGAGCTATCCAAAGCAGCTTGAGATCAAGACGTCTCAGGTTCACGACCTGCTGCGTCGCATGGGAGGGATCTCCGATCCTGACGTCCGCCCCATGATCGCCTCGCCGCTGGAGTGGCAATACAGGAACCGCTTGGCCGTTCATGTGCAGGACCGCCGTGTCGGGTTTTTCGGAAAAAAATCCAACCGACTTGTCCCGGCCGACGCATGTCCAATTGCCTCGGAGCCCGTGAATGCGCTCCTCGCGCAGCTGGCGGCGCGCCCTCCAAGGGAGGATCAACGCGTGACCTTGCGGGAAAACAACGGCGTCTTCGGGTTCTCACAGGTTAATTCCGCCGCGGCGGAGGTCCTCGCGGAGGTCGTGGAACGGATGGTTCCCGATGGGCTCGAGCACTTGGTGGATGCCTATGGTGGAGCCGGATTTTTTGCGAAGCGGCTGCTCGGCAAGTTTCGCCGGGTGACCGGCATCGAGTGGAGCGCAGGGGCCGTGGAAGCCGCCCGGCGGGACGCCAGCGCAGAGGAAAACTATGTGCAGGGGTCCGTCGAAGAACACCTCGCCGAAGCCCTCGCCTCTGCCCCTGTGGAGGCCACGGCACTGATCGTTGACCCACCTGCGGAGGGCCTGTCGCCTGAGGTCATCGACACGATCCTGGCCAACCCACCGGCAAGGATCATTTATGTATCGTGCGATCCCCCCACCCTCGCCCGGGACCTGAAGCGCCTCGCCGCACGGTTTCAGCTCGGTCATGTCCAGCCGGTCGATATGTTCCCGCAGACCGCCGAGATCGAGTCGCTCGCCCTGCTCACAGCTCTATGATGATCACCAGACGATTTGGAAGGACCGGCCTCGATATGCCGGTCTTCACCTGCGGAGGAATGCGCTACCAGCATTCGTGGAAAGACGAGGAGGAGATTCCGGAGGACAACCAGAAGAACCTCGAGGCCACCGTCGAGCGCGCTCTGGCCTGCGGGATCAACCACATCGAGACCGCCCGCGGATACGGCAGCTCGGAATACCAGCTCGGCAAACTTCTCCCCCGCCTTCCCCGCGAAAGCCTCATCGTCCAGACGAAGATCGGCCCCGAGTGCGACGGCCCGAAATTCCGCGAGACCTTCGACCGCTCGATGTCCCTCCTCCGCCTTGACCATGTCGACCTCCTCTCGCTCCACGGTATCAATAACCAGGAAGTCCTCAAAAATTCACTGGTTCCGGGCGGCCCGCTTGATGTGGCTCACCAACTCCAAAAGGAGGGCCGCTGCCGGTTCATCGGCTTTTCCACGCATGGGGACTGCGACGTGATCTGCGACGCGCTCGAGACCGGCGCGTTCGATTATGTCAACCTCCACTGGTATTGGGTGAACCGCTCGAATGAGCGCGCCATCGAGACGGCCAAACGCCACGACGCCGGACTCTTCATCATCAGCCCGAATGACAAGGGCGGAAAACTCTATGAGCCGACGGAAAAACTCGTCCGCCTCTGCGCCCCGCTCAGCCCGATGGCTTTCAACAACCTGTTCTGCCTCCGGCGCCCGGACATCCATACCCTCTCGGTCGGGGCGGCCCGGCCGACGGATTTCGACGAACACGTCCGCTCACTGGAATTCCTCCCGGACGCCGAACGCCTCGTGCCCAAAATCGAGGCCCGCCTCGATGCGGCCATGGCGGACGCGCTCGGGGCCGAGTGGTGGGCCCGCTGGCAGGAAGGAATTCCCAAGTGGGAGGACGTCCCCGGCGAGATCAATATCTGGGAAATCTTGCGTCTCTGGAACTTCGCCAAGGCACTCGACATGGTCGAATTCGGAAAAATGCGCTACAACCTTCTTGGTCAGGCCGGGCATTGGTTCCCGGGCAAGAATGCCGCCACCATCCCCGACCTGGATGAGGCCCTCGCCCTCAGCCCGTTCCGCAAGAAAATCCCAGGGATCCTCCGCGACGCCCACGCCCTCCTCTTTGAAAAACCCGCCAAGCGCCTGAGCCAGTCGAATTGACTCACAAAAAAGCGTTTGGGAGGCCGATTTCCTCATTGCCACCGTCCGCAATCTCGGGAACTGTATTTCGTTTCCCGCGACCGCCCGATTTCGGGTAGGGTCAGGGGAAACACAGACCGATTCTCATGAGTGTAAAAAAGAAAAAAGCGCCCGAGCCGACCGACTTTTCCCAGTCGCCCATCAACGCGTCCCTCACGGCGGAGGACAAAATCCGCTTCCTGACTGAGATGCTCCGGATCCGGCGGTTTGAGCAAACATCTTTGAAGTTTTACAATCAGGGCAAGATGGGCGGCTTCCTCCACCTCTACATCGGGCAGGAGTCCGTGGCAGTCGGAACCGTTTCGCTGATGGGTGAGAACGACCATGTGATCACCGCCTACCGCGACCACGCCCACGCGCTTTCCGTGGGCATGGACATGGGAGCCTGCATGGCTGAACTCCTTGGCAAGGGAACCGGATGCTCGCGCGGCAAGGGCGGTTCGATGCACTACTTTGCACCGGATAAAAACTACTGGGGCGGCCACGGGATCGTCGCCGGCCAGACCCCTCTCGGCCTTGGCCTCGCCTACGCCCTCAAATACAAGGGCCTGAAAGGCTGCTGCCTCTGCTTTCTTGGCGACGGCGCTGTCAACCAGGGGTCCTACCACGAGTCCCTCAACCTCGCGGCCCTTTGGAAACTTCCCGTCATCTATGTCATCGAGAACAACCAATACTCGATGGGAACCAGCATGGAGCGCTCGTCCGCCATGCGGAACTGCCTCGCCGAGCGCGCCGAAGGCTATGGGATCGCCTGGGATGTCGCCAATGGCGAAGACCTCTACGAGGTCCGCGCAAAGACATGGAACGCCATGCACCGCGCCCATGAGGAATGCCTGCCTTTCGTCCTTGAGGTCGATACCTACCGCTACTACGGCCACTCGGTCGCCGATGCGAATGCCAAAAAATACCGCAGCGCCGAAGAAATCGAATCCTACAAAACCCACCACGATCCCATCCGCCTCTGGCGCCGCCGCCTCGTCGAGGAGAAGATCCTGACCGAGGAAGCGATCGAGGAGATCGACGCCAAGGTCAAGGAAGAGGTCGCCGCCGCCGGACAGTTTGCGGTGGACAGCGAACCACCCGCCCCGGAGTCGATTTTCGAGGACGTCTATTGGGAGGTCGACAATCAAACCGAGGCCGGACAAACCGGCCGCCACTTCTTTGGAGACTAGGAAAAAAGGATGAAGTCGGAAGTCGGAAGGATGAAGTGGGCCGCACGGCGACCATTTGCCGCGCTTCGCGCGGGACTTTTCCCATTCCGCATTCCCAACTTCTCATTTTCCCATTTCTTACTTCCCATTTCTAATTTCTGATTTCCCATTTCCTAGCATGCCACTCATTACCTACCGCACCGCACTGAACCAGGCTTTCGCCGAGGAACTCACCCGCGACGAAAATGTCGTCATCATCGGAGAAGAGGTCGCCCAATACAATGGCGCCTACAAAGTCACCGAGGGGCTCTGGGAGAAATTTGGCGACAAGCGTGTCGTGGATGCGCCGATCAGCGAGGCGGGATTCATCGGTATGGGGATCGGGGCCTCGATGCTGGGAATTCGTCCGGTCATGGAGCTCATGTTCTGGAGCTTCGCCTATGTCGCATGGGATCAGATCATCAACAACGCCGGCCAGGTCCGCTACATGAGCGGCGGCCTCATCAACTGCCCGATCGTCATCCGCGGCCCCGCCAACGGCGGAACCAATGTCGGGGCCACCCACTCGCACACGCCGGAAAATTTCATTGCGAACACCCCCGGCCTCAAGGTCGTCTGCCCGGCGACGGCCTACGACGCGAAGGGGCTCATGAAGGCGGCCATCCGCGATAACGATCCGGTCTGCGTGATGGAAAACACCCTGCTCTACGGTGAGTCATGGGAGGTTCCCGAGGAGGAATACGTCGTCCCGATCGGCGTGGCGGACATCAAACGCGAAGGCACGGACATCTCGTTTATCGCCCACGGCCGAGCGGTCCTCACTGCCCTCAAGGCCGCCGAACAGCTGGAGGCCGAACACGGGATCCACGCCGAGGTCCTCGACCTGCGCTCGATCCGCCCCCTCGACGAGGAGGCCATCCTCGCTTCGGTCCGCAAGACCCACCGCGCCGTCTTGGTGGATGAAAACAAGCCGTTCTGCGGAGTCTCGGCGCAGATCGCGGCCACCATCCAGGAAAAGGCGTTCGACGAGCTCGACGCCCCGGTCCAGCGGGTCTGCTCGCTGGACGCCCCGGCGATTTACTCACCGGCCCTCGAGCCGCTCCAGCTCCCGACCGTGGAGCGCGTCCTTGCAAAAGCGCTGGAAATTCTCTGATCAACCTTCACCATTCCCATACCTATGCCTGATATCACCATGCCGAAGCTGAGCGACACGATGCTCGAGGGAACCCTTGTCAAATGGCTCAAAAAAGTCGGAGACAAAATTGAGGTCGGGGACGTGATCGCCGAAGTCGAAACCGACAAGGCCACGATGGAGATGGAATCCTTCGAGGATGGCGTGATCTCCGACATCCTCGTCGCCGAAGGCAGCGTGGTCAAAGTTGGTGAGACGCTCGCGGTGATTGGCGGCGACGGCAAAGCGGCTTCGAAGCCGGCTGCCAAGGCCGCTCCAGCATCCGCACCGGCCTCCGCGGCCCCCGCGCCCTCCGCCCCGGCTCCCAAATCCCTCGCCCCCCTCACCCCGAAACCCCGCGCT
>JBGSJQ010000173.1:0-42450 GCA_041741775.1 Terrimicrobiaceae bacterium
ATGCCGGCATCGTCCTCTCCGCCTCCCACAACCCCTACGAGGACAACGGCATCAAGTTTTTCCGCCACGACGGCTACAAGCTCGACGACGCGATCGAGGCCCGGATCGAGGGGCTCGTCTTCAGCGGCGAGATCGAGAGCATCCGCCCGACGGCCGGAAAAATTGGCAAGGCTCTCCGGATCGACGACGCCCTCGGCCGCTACGTCGAGTTCGCGAAGCAAAGCTTTCCGAAAGGCCGCACGCTCGAGTCGCTGAAGGTTGCCTTGGATTGCGCCAACGGGGCCGCCTACAAATCAAGCCCATGCATCCTTCGCGAGCTCGGTGCCGACGTCCGCACGTTCCACAATCACCCCAACGGAACCAACATCAACGCCGACTGCGGAAGCACGCATCCGGCGGAGATCCAGCGCCTGGTCAAGGAAACCGGAGCCCATGTTGGGATCACCCACGATGGCGACGCGGACCGCGTCCTCCTTTGCGACGAGAACGGGGAGCTCGTCGATGGCGATGAGATCATGGCCGTCGCCGCCGTCGATTTCCTGCAGCGCGGCTGCCTGCAAGGCGACACCCTCGTCTCAACGATCATGAGCAATTTCGGCCTCGACGAGACGCTGGCGTCCCATGGCGGCCGGGTCCTCCGCACGAAAGTCGGCGACCGCTACGTCATCGAAGCCATGCTCCGCGACGGACACAATGTCGGCGGCGAACAGAGCGGCCACATGATCTTCCGCGACTTTGCCACGACCGGCGACGGAATCGTCAGCGCCCTCCAAATCCTCCGCGTCATGGCCGACACCGGGAAACCCCTCAGCGAGCTCAAAAAGGTCCTCAAAAAATACCCGCAGGCCCAACGCAACCTGCGCGTCAAAGACAAACCCCCGCTGGAGTCCCTCACAAAGGTCAGCGCCCTCCTCGCCAACGCCGAGTCCGCACTCGATGGCAAAGGACGCGTCCTCCTGCGCTACTCTGGCACCGAACCCAAAATCCGCCTCCTCATCGAGGGCCGCGACCAGGCGGCCATCGAATCCAGCGCGGACAAAATCGCCGCCGCCATCCAGGACGCCATCGGGGCGTAGGGCCGACATTTTTCCCGCACCAGTCACCCTGAGTGGGAACTCCAAGCCAACTGAATGATGAGGCATTTCAGCCCTGACGAGGCTTGGTCGCCATGAAGGATGGCGTGGAGGGATCCGGGCTCAATCGTCAGGCCATGCGGCTGACGAGGCTGGAGAGGTAGGGAAGGAGCTGTTTTTTGCGGGAGACGACCCCTTCCAGGACCCAGGCCCCGGGTCCGTCATCGGGAAAGTCGATGAGCCGGGTGAAGCTTTCCGGGCCGCTGACCAGGAGGATCGAATTCTGCGTGTTCACGTCGGTGACGAGCAGGGTGGAGAAGAGGTAGTTGTTGGCCGCCCGATAGGCTTCGAGCGCTTCGAGGAGTGCCGCCTGCTTCTCTGGGAGGCGGGAGAAACTCAACTCCTCGATCTGCGAAACGCTGAAGCGGTGCCCGCGCTCGGTGTATTCCTTGCAGTCGGCGGTCACGACCTGCTTGGAAGCCATGGTAAGAAGCGGGGAACCCACCGAAAAAATCTCTGCGGCGAGGTCGGAGGGGTTCACGCCACTGATCTGGGCGAGGTCTTGCATGATCGCGCGATCGACGTCGGTCGTGGTGGGCGAGGTGAGGTTGAGGGTGTCGGAGAGGAGACCGCACATGAGGAGGCCAGCCACATTTTTTTGGATGGGCACGCCGGCCTGCTGGAAACACGTGGCAACGATCGTGCAGGTGGACCCGACCGGGCGGTTCATGAAAAGAATGGGTTGCTGGGTGGGCGCGACACCAATCCGGTGGTGGTCAAGAATCTCGACGATCGGGATCTCGTCGGCCCCGCTCACCGCCTGGCTCAGCTCATTGTGGTCCACCAGGATCAGCTGCCGGGGCACCGGCTTCAAGAAGTCGCTCTTGGAGAGGATCCCCTCGAGGCGGCCGTCGGGGCCGACAACCGGAAAAGCAAATTGCGAGGACATGGCCACGTCCGCCTTGGCCTCCCGCAGCGGAAGGTCTGCGGGCAGGCTGGTAAACTCGGGCTGGAGCATGTGGCCTGAGGTGACCGCCGCCCGCGCGAGCAGAACAGTTGTCGCCGTGTCGTAGGGGGACGAGATGATCGGGACGCCGTGTTTTTTTGCGGCCTCGAGCACGGTTTTTTTCGCAGGAAAATTGTTCGTGATCACGAGGGCTCGCACGCCGGCTTCGATCGAGAGCTGCTGGATATTCCAGCGGTCGGCAACGATGAGGACGGTGGCCTTGAGGTCGAGCTCATCAAGTCGCCGGGTGAACGTCGTCGTGTGCATGGCCGCGACCACAAGGTGGTGCTCCAGGACGGTGGGATCGTCAGCGCCATTGACCAGTTTTCCATGGATCGCCGTCCGGATGTCCGAGAGCGAGGCCTCGACCACGCGCGCCGATGCGATGCGGTCCAGCGGAGGAAAAAGATACTGGCTGAGCTTGTAACCCGAGATCAAACCCAGGCAGCGCCGGTCGTCGTCAACGACAGGAAGCCCGCGAAAGCGGGTTTCGCTGATGCGCGTCATCGCCTCATAGACCGGGTTGTTGCAGTGGGCGCTGACCACGTCGCGCTCCATGACGTCCTCCACCCGCGGGTGCACGTCTGAAATAAAAACCGGAGCCTCAAACCCGAATTTGCCCAGCCCGAAATCGATCCTCTCGTTGGTATTCCCGCAGCGGGCTGCGATCACGTGAGGAGAGCCGGTGGCGGTCTTCAGCTCCGCATAGCCGATCGCTGAGCAGATCGCATCCATATCCGGGTTCCGGTGACCAATAACGACGGTAATCATGAAATTGAGAGAGAAAGACGAAAGTGGAACAGTAAGCGGATTTCACCGCACAGGAAACCGGAAAAATTTCCGCCCGGCACCGGCGCCCGCCGCCGCTTGATTTGCAGGAACCGGTGGCATCGGCTTCCGGCCCGTGTATCGAGAATCAACGCACCGGAAGGATGCCGATGCCAGTGGTGTGAACCGTATGGTGACTATCGCAGTTGTCTCAGCAGGGCGTAGGAATACAGCCCGGTTTGGTGTCCGTCTCCCCAGCGGGGCTGGATGGCGTAGCCGCCGACCGTTTGCCAGCTCATCAGCTCAAAGCTGCCGGGACCATAATTCACACGCGGCCGCACGACTTCCCCGGTGACGTCTGGTTCCCCTGCACACGCCGCACACGGACACGCCCGACGCATCGCCTCCAAGGCAATAAATGACTCCGTGCCGTCGCTCCAGGCAATCGCGAGTTCCTGGCCGATTTTCTCCACGGCCAGCGGATGGTAAGTTGCTTGCATATGTCAAAAAAATCTCTCGCCTTTCGAATATCTACCGGTTTAGTTGTTATTTCCCATGGATCATTTGGACGAGCTGGAATCCCAGAGCATCTACATTTTACGCGAAGCCTACCACAGTTTTTCGAATCTGTGCATGCCCTGGAGCATGGGCAAGGATTCGAATGTGCTCATTTGGCTGTCGAAGAAGGCGTTTTGCGGGAAGATCCCGTATCCGCTTTTGCACATCGACACGACGTATGAATTTGCGGAGATGCTGGAGTTCCGGGAATGGGCACGGGAGTATTACGAGTTGGATTTGATTGTGAAGATCAACGAGGACGCGCGAGCGGGCCGCGGGGCGTAT
Organism: Terrimicrobiaceae bacterium; assembly: GCA_041741775.1. Classification (GTDB taxonomy): domain Bacteria; phylum Verrucomicrobiota; class Verrucomicrobiia; order Chthoniobacterales; family Terrimicrobiaceae; genus QYQL01. The sequence continues at coordinate 3,691 of JBGSJQ010000173.1, forward strand.
CAGTCGCCGGTGGGCTATGAGACGCACGATCCGGTGACGGTGACGCATGAGCTCAAGACGGTGGCCCTGCAGCAGGTGATGGGCGAGAGGAAGTTTGACGCGCTGATCACGGGGATCCGGCGCGACGAGGATCCGACGCGCGCCAAGGAGCGGTATTTCTCCCCCCGCACGGCGGATTTTGAGTGGGACTACAAAGACCAGCCGCCGGAATTTTGGAACCAGTTCACGACGTCGGTGGAGGAGGGCGAGCATATTCGGGTGCAGCCGCTGCTCGACTGGGCGGAGGTCGATATCTGGCGTTATATCGAGCGGGAGAATATCCCGATTCCCCAAATGTATTTTGCGCGGCGCGGGGAGGACGGCGAATTTTACCGGTTCCGCTCGCTCGGCTGCTGGCCGATCACGAAGCCGGTCGTGAGCCCTGCGGCCAGCATCCCCGAGATCATCGCCGAGTTGATGGTCACGAAGACAAGCGAGCGCGCCGGCCGCGCCCAAGACCACCACGAGCGCAACGCCATGCAAAAACTCCGCGCCAAGGGGTTCATGTAATTTGCCACAGAGAGCACAGAGAACACAGAGATAAAGATGGCGGATGATTTAACAGAAAAGATTATTGGTGCGGCCGTTGAGGTGCACCGACTCCTCGGGCCGGGCTTGCTGGAATCTATCTACGAGGAGGCAATCTGCCATGAGTTCAACCTCCGCCAGATTCGCTATGCAAGGCAGGTTCCCGTGGATATGACTTACAAAGGGGCGGTCATCAAAGGCCAAGTCCTTGATTTACTCGTGAACGATCAAGTTGTCGTCGAGTTAAAATCCGTCTCTCGAACCCCGGAAATTGCCGCCGCCCAAATTCTATCCTACCTTCGCGCCACGAATCTGAAACGCGGCCTCATCATCAATTTCGGCCTTCCCCGCCTTGTGGACGGCGTCCAACGTTTTTCCTTATAAACCTCTGTGAACTCTGTGTCCTCTGTGGCTAATCCTCATTCCCAAAAGCTAAAAATCGTCATCGTTTGTCACGTGGACCACGGCAAGTCCACCCTGATCGGGCGGTTGTTTCATGATACAAACTCTCTGCCTGAGGGGAAAATGGAGCAGATCCGGAAGGCGAGCGAGGCGGAGGGGATGGAGTTTGAGTTTGCGTTTCTGCTGGACGCGCTGCTGGAGGAGCAGGAGCAGAACATCACGATCGACACAACCCAGCTTCCGTTCCGCACCGCGCACCGGGAATACGTGATCATTGACGCGCCGGGGCACAAGGAGTTCCTGAAAAACATGGTCACCGGGGCGGCGAGCGCGGATGCGGCCATCCTTCTCATTGACGCGCACGAGGGGATCCAGGAGCAGTCCAAGCGGCACGCCTACCTGCTCTCGCTACTCGGGATCAAGCAGGTCGTCGTGGCGGTGAACAAAATGGATCTCGTCGGCTACAGCCGTGAGACGTTTGAAAAGATCCGGGAAGATTACACCGCCTTCCTTCAAAAGCTGGGCGTCACACCCCAGCACTTCCTGCCAATCTCCGCCAAGCTGGGGAACAACATCACGATGGCCAGCCCCGAAATGCCCTGGTTTTCTGGTCCGGCCATCCTTCAGGCGCTCGATCAGTTTGAACTTCCCGTCCCCCCGGAGGGACTTCCTCTTCGCCTTCTCCTTCAGGACGTCTATCGCTTTGACGACCGGCGAATCCTCGCGGGCCGCATCGAAGCGGGCCGCCTCGCGGTGGGCGAGGAGCTCGTCTTCTGGCCCGACCGCAAGCGCAGCCGGATCAAATCCATCGAATCTTGGGGGGCTGAACACCCTCCGAAATCCGCCTCCGTCGGCGAATCAGTCGCGATCACCCTCGAGGAGCAGATTTTCGTCGAGCGGGGTCAGATTGCGAGCCATCCCGGCGTAGGCCCCGTCGAAGGCCGCGAACTTCATGCCAGCCTCTTCTGGCTGCACAATGACCCGCTTCCTCTCAACCAGCCGTTCACCCTGAAACTGGGAACGCAGGAGGTGGAGGCCCGCCTGGTTGAGATCCAGCGCGTGCTCGATTCCTCGACGCTCGAGCCCATCACCGGCACCCGCGCGGTCCTTCAGAAAAACGAGGTGGCGGACGTCCGGATCCGGGTTCGCCGACCGATCGCCTTCGACAGCCATGATCGCGTGAGCGACACCGGGCGGTTTGTCATTGTCTGGGGCCGGCGGATTGGCGGAGGCGGCATCGTGCGCGAGGCCGACTACGACCAGGCTCAAGCCGGCGTGGCCAGCGACAACATCACCTGGACCATCAGCCCGGTGACGCGTGAGAACCGGGCGGAGCTGCTCGGCCACGGCGGGGCGGTTCTCTGGTTCACCGGCCTTTCGGGATCCGGAAAATCCACGCTGGCGAGCGGCTTGGAATACCTGCTCCACCGCCGCGGCATGGCGGCCTTTGTCCTCGATGGCGATAACCTCCGCCATGGGCTCTGCTCGAATTTGAAGTTCTCTCCGGAGGATCGCTCGGAAAATATCCGGCGCGCCGGCGAGGTCGCCAAGCTGATGGCCGAGGCCGGGTTCCTCGTGATCTGCTCCCTCATCTCTCCCTACCGGGCGGACCGGAACCGGGTGCGCGAAATCTGCGGACGGGACGGCATCCCCTTCGCCGAGGTCTTTGTCAACGCCCCGCTGGATGTCTGCGAGTCCCGCGACCCGCGCGGCCTCTACAAGCGCGCCCGCGCCGGGGAAATCCAGGACTTCACCGGGATCAGCTCGCCCTACGAACCCCCGCTGACTCCCGAACTCGAGATCCTCACCGGCGAGGCCCCGCTGGAGGCCTCGCTCGAGAAAATCCTGAGCTATGCCACCGGCCTCTCGCAAGCGCTGCCCGACACCCTCGAATCCGGCTCCGGATCCGGAATCTAAGAGGGTGTCATGCCCCAACATCATTCAGCTTTGCGGGGAAACGTCCCGGCTCCACGAAAGTTCAGGTTTTCCACCAAAGCCGAGACCGCCCGCCCGTCTGGTCCCATGGTGAAAAATATTCCGGATGTGCCGGCGAACATTTCCTGAGCCGTCTCATACGTGAAAACATCCCTGTTCCAATGCTTGAGCGGATACTTCCTGCCCTGCGGACCCAGCCCCAGAAAAAGCTTTCCATCGGCTTCAGAAACCACGGCATCGCCAAAAAATGTGTTCGTGTAGGTGCCGGTGTATGCGGAATTTGGTGCTGCAGCGACCGGCGATTCCGGCGGCTGGGTGTAATCGGCAATATGGGCTGTGTCGGCGGCTGAGATTGCGGCAAAAGCCCCTTTGAAAATACCCAGCCAGTCGTTCGTCAGTTTTCCATAAAGAGCCTCATCAAGGAAGCTCACGCACAAAGCCTCGGGAATTCCAATGGGCGAAGCATTGGTGACAACAACCACACCCAGCTCCTCTGCTGGCACCAGATACACAGCAGCGGCGGCACCCAATTCGAATGCCCCGGAATGAGACAACCGCAGGCGACCTTCTGTATCATAAGCCACATTCCATCCAAGGCCGTAAAACAAGGGAAGGCCGTTGTCTCTGCGGAACCCGGTGAGGATCTCGGGGTGGTGGGTTTCCGCAAGGGGGGCTTCTGCGACGACCGGCTTGCCGTCGAACACCCCGCCTTTCAACTGCATCCGCATCCATTTTGTCAGGTCCTTCACCGAGGACGTCACGCCGGCGGCGGGCGTTTGTGCATCGGGTTCGCGCTGAACCCTGTGCGCCCATTTTCCGTCCACCAGGGAATGACCAACAACACGGTTCTCGCGCGCGAGAAAATCCGAATGGCGCGAGCTGGTTGAGGTCATTCCGAGGGGGCGGTAGAGAACTTCGTCGGACAATTCCTCCCATGTTTTTCCGGTCGAACGGGCCACCGCGACAGCTGCCTCGGTCATCCCGAAATTCGTGTAGGCGTAGGCGGAGCGGAAGCTGCTGGAGGGGGTTTCATATCGAAGCCGGTGCAAAACCTCATCGCGTGAAAACCCGATATCCTCGAGGCGATCGCCCGAGTGCGCAGGCAACCCGCTGCGATGGGCATAGAAATCGCGCACGGTGATCTGGCTGGTGACCCATGGTTCCGGCATCGCAAACTCCGGATCGAGGTCATTGATTTTCGAGTCCCAAGAAACCTTCCCTTCACCCACCACGGCTGCGATCACACTCGAACCGATGGGCTTGGATATCGAGGCGACGGGGAAGACCGTATCCGCATCCACAGCCGCCGGCTTTCCGAGCTCACGCACCCCGAAGCCCTTCGCAAACACGACCTCGTCTTTGTACACAACTGCCACCGCGATTCCCGGGATCCCGGTGGCTTTCATCTCTGCCTCCGTCATCTTTTCCAACTTCGCCACAGCCGCCTTCACATCAGCAGAAGTCACCGGCTCCGCAACAGCCACCAAGGGAACCAAAACAAGAAGGATCAGAAAAATACGCATTCCGAAGACTACACTCGTTTCAAAATATTTTCTCTAAAATCCTGGGTTACGCCAGCCGCCTACCCCAATCCCGGCCCGACACTCTCGACTCCGGATCCGGAATCTGAGGCTTCGCCTATTTTGGGAGCGGCGGCAGTCCGGTCACCCGCTCGCCGGGCCAGATGTTGTTTTTTGAGAACCAGCCCTTCGACATTTCAAGCGCGTAGGAGATGCGGGGAAACGTGCTTCGCGTGATCTTCTCGCTCTTCGCCTCCATGTCGTGGATCTCCATGATTGTGCCGTCGGGGCCGATAAAGGCGATAGAAAGCGGGATCAGTGTGTTTTTCATCCAGAACGATGCCGGACCGGTGGTGGGCATCACAAAAAGCATGCCGGCATTCTCGCCAAGAGACTCGCGGAACATCAGTCCGCTCGCCCGCTCTCCATCGTCGTCGGCCACCTCAGCCCTCACAGCGACAGCCCCAATCCGCAGGCTTGTGGTGGGAAGTTCCGGCTGGGCGGTTTCCCGGGCAACCAGCGAAGCCGAAACAACGTAAACTAGAAGCAGAGCTAAGCGGATGGACATGGCAAAAGAAAATTTATCGAATCTGTTGACAGGCGCGAGGCAGATTTTGCACCCTCCGAAACCTGCCGCATCCATGTATCTGACTTTGCCCTGCATCACAACTTTCAAAAAATCCCCCCTCCGGCCCGCGGGGGGCTTGTGTTGGCGGGGTGTCCCCCGACGTTGATTCATGGCAAATTTTTTCCCAAAGTGGTCGAATTGGATTCCCCTGAAGATCGTGATCTGCTTGGCGGTGGTGGGGACAGCGGTGGTGGGCGGGGTCTGGTATTACTTCACGCCGAAATACACGCGGGTGGGATACATGCCGACCCAGCCGGCTCCTTTCTCGCATGCGATCCACGTCGAGCAGCTCGGAATCGACTGCCGGTATTGCCACAGCTACGTCGAGGTCGCTTCACACTCGAACGTCCCGACCACTCAGACCTGCATGGCCTGCCACACCCAGATCCGCGCCACGAGCCCGAAGCTCGAAGCCGTCCGCGAAAGCTGGAAAACAGGCGAGCCGGTCAACTGGACGCGCATTCACAAACTTCCAGACTACGCGTATTTCAACCATGCCGTTCACGTGAACCGCGGCGTGAGCTGCTACAGCTGCCACGGATCGGTCAACGAGATGAAGGTCGTCTGGCAGGACCAGCCGCAGAGCATGTCGTGGTGCCTGGATTGCCACCGTGCCCCGGAAAACAACCTGCGTCCACCCTCGGAAATCTACAACATGAACTGGCAGCCGCCGGAGGGCGAAACCCAGCGGGAGATTGGTATGAAATTTAAAGAAGAGTGGGAAGTCAACCCGCCGGTCACCTGCGGAGGATGTCACCGATGAAACGTATTTTGAACCATCCTCCCCGCGAGGAGCGGCCCACGCTCTGGCGCAGTCTTCGCGAGCTCGAAAACGATCCGGATTTCGCCAGGCACCTCGAGTCCGAGTTCCCGCGCGGTGCGGACGTCTATCAGGACAGCGGCCTCTCGAAGCGCGAATTCCTGAAGCTGATGGGGGCCTCCATGGCCTTGGCGGGGGTTGGTTTGACCGGTTGCCGCAGGCCGGAGGCCCATCTGGTGCCATTCACAAAGGGCGTCGAATGGACGGTTCCGGGCAAATTCCTTTATTATGCGACGGCGATGCCCACCCGCACAGGGGCCCTTCCCCTCATCGCCTCGACATCCGACGGACGCCCGACAAAGCTGGAGGGCAACCCCCTGCATCCGTCTACCAACGGCGGAACCGATTCATTTGCTCAAGCGGCGATCCTCGACCTCTACGATCCTCACCGCTCCCGCAACATCACGGAGAAGGGCAAGGTCTCAGATCCGGCTGCTTTTGATGCCTTCCTCCAGTCCGTCAACCAAAGCGGCGGCAAAGGGGTCGCTTTCCTTGTCGAGAAGACAAATTCTCCAACCCGCGACCGCCTGCGCGGCGAGTTGGAAAAGAATTTTCCAGGCCTGATCTGGGCCGAGCATGAGCCGCTTGGCGACTCGGAGGCTGTTGTCGCGGCCGAAGCCGACTTCGGGCCAGGCGTCAAGCTCCTGCCGAAATTCGAGCGGGCAGATGTCGTCCTTGCGCTCGACAGCGATTTCCTGAATCCAATCGAGACGGGAGTCGGCTATGCCGCTGGTTTCTCCGCGCGCCGCAACCCGGATCAGATGGGAGCTCCGATGAACCGCCTCTACGTGGTGGAGAACCACTACACGGTGACCGGCGGAATGGCGGACCACCGGCTTCGCTGCAAGGCGTCAGAAATCGGAGCTTTTGCCCGTGCACTGGGAGCCTACATGGCTTCCAAGACATCCGACGGGGACCTCGCGGCCATCGTCGGGGCCTTCCCAGCGCAGAAGTCAACAGCTGACCCCGCCTGGATCTCCGCCTGCGCGGACGACCTTCTGGCCAATCCCGGCCGCTCGCTGATCCTCACCGGACCCCAAACTCCCGCCCCGGTGCAGGTGCTTGTCCACGCGATCAACAACGCCTTGGGTAACCTCGGCGTCACGCTGGTCGGCCTCAAGGATACCTCCCCCACAGCGGCAACAATTTCCGATCTCGCCAAAGCGATCTCCTCCGGAGCGGTCAGCACCCTATTCATTTTTGGTGGCAATCCAGCTTACAATGCCCCTGCCAACCTTGGCTTCGCTGACCTCCTCAAGAAGGTTCCCGACGTCGTTCGCCTTGGTTTGTTCGAGGACGAGACCTCCAAGCTGTCCCGTTGGCATGTGCCGGCGGCCCACTTCCTTGAGACCTGGGGCGACGCCCGCAGCCTCGAAGGGACGCTCACGGCCATTCAGCCAATGATCCTGCCACTCTGGGGAGGGCTTTCCGAGTTAGACATCCTTGCAAAACTCCTTGGCGGCAATGCCCCGGAAGGCCCCGAGCTTGTGAGGGCGACTTTCGAAAAGCTCGCTCCAGAGGGCCTCGTCGCCGAAGCCGGTGGCATGGACCTTCTCTGGAACAGCTTCCTGCGCGTTGGCTTCCTGCCCGGCACGCAATTCCCTGAGACCTCGCTCCAACTGGCCGTCGCCTCCGCCGCAGCGCTGGCCGGCAAAGCTGCTGCAATCAAAGAGGGCCTGGAGCTTGTCTTCCTCCAAAGCTCGAGCGTCGATGATGGCCGCTACGCCAACAATTCCTGGATGCTCGAAACCCCGGACTTCGTCACCAAGCTCACCTGGGACAATGCCGTCCTCGTCAGCCCCGCCACCGCGAAAGCCCTCGGAATCAAGGCGAACAACTTCGGAAAATTCGAAGAAATTGCCGAGAAGCTGGGTAATGACATCGACTACGACCTCGTGGCCGACATCGTCCAGATCAGCGATGGAAAAACAACGATCGAAGCTGCGGCGATCGTCGCGCCTGGACATGCGGATGACTCGCTCTCCCTGGCATTGGGCTTTGGCCGGAAGTCCGTCTCTGCTCTGATGGAAAACGTGGGCTTCGATGCCTACCCGCTCCGTTCCTCGGAAAACCCGCGATTCACCCCGGGCGTCACGCTCAAGGTCACCGATCGCAATTACCCGCTCGCCCAGACCCAGGAGCACCGCTCGATGGAAGGGCGCGACCTTGTCCGTGAGGGCACGCTCAACCGCTACCAAGAGGATCCCGCCTTCGCCCAGACGATGGGCATGGACGCCCACATCCCGCCCAACATCTCGCTCTTCACCCATCCCGCCCTGACCTCGAAAGAGCAGTGGGGTATGACAGTGGACCTCAACACCTGCACCGGCTGCAATGCCTGCGTCGTGGCCTGCCAGGCGGAGAACAACGTGCCGGTCGTTGGTAAGGACCAGGTTCGCAAAAACCGTGACATGGCGTGGATCCGCATCGACCGTTACTTCGCCGGTGAGCCCGATGCACCCGAGATGCTCTCGCAGGCGATCATGTGCCAGCACTGTGAGAACGCTCCCTGTGAAACGGTCTGCCCGGTCAACGCCACGGTCCACAGCGAGGACGGCCTCAACCTCATGGCCTACAACCGCTGCATCGGCACTCGCTACTGCGCGAACAACTGTCCATGGAAGGTGCGCCGGTTTAACTACTTCGACTACAACCAGCGCCCCATCGATAAACTCTACTGGGGACCACTTGCCAAAAAGGGCATGGCCGACAGCCTCAAAATGGCAAAAAACCCGAACGTCACGGTCCGCATGCGTGGTGTCATGGAAAAATGCACGTTCTGCATCCAGCGCATCGAGGAGGCCAAGATCGGCCGCCTCGTCGAGGCCGGCCCGACACCCAAGAGCGAAACCCCAATCAGCACGTTCAAGGTCGCCTGCCAGCAGGCCTGCCCGAATGACTCGCTTGTCTTCGGAGATATCGCCGATCCGGAGAGCCGCGTCGCCCGCCTCCGCCAATCCGAGCGCGGATACACGATGTTCAAGTATCTGAACGCCAGCCCGCGCGTGACCTACCTCGCCCGCATCAAAAACCCAAACCCGAAAATGCCGGGAGCCGACCGGGTCGGCATGGCCAACGGTGCGCCGCACGGCCACGGCGGCCATGGAGGTGAAGGCCACGAGGCCACTGCTGCGTCTCATGATTCGACCCCCCATTCTTCCCACGAGCCCGACGCTCACAGCCCCGCGGAAGCCCACTAACCCATGTCCGAAGCCACAGCCACACTTGAGGAAAAGCTGACCGACGAGGAGAAGCAGGTCGTCCGTCCGCCGCTCGTGCTCAACCAGCGCACGATGGGCTGGATCAGCAGCTACATCAGCTCGATCGTCGAGGGCCGGACCCCGACTTGGTGGTGGGTCTCGATGTGTGTCACCGTCCCGATGACGCTCATGTGCCTCGCCATGCTCGCCTACCTGATCTCCACGGGCGTCGGCGTCTGGGGAAACAACCACCCGGTCGGCTGGGCGTGGGATATCACGAACTTCGTGTTCTGGATCGGCATTGGCCACGCCGGAACTCTCATCTCCGCGATCCTTTTCCTCACCCGCCAGAAGTGGCGCACCTCGATCAACCGCGCCGCAGAGGCCATGACGCTTTTCGCGGTCGTCTGCGCCGGCATTTACCCGGCCCTCCACGTCGGCCGCGTGTGGATGGCCTGGTTCCTGGCCCCCGTTCCGAACGCCAACGGCATCTGGCAAAACTTCCGAAGCCCCCTCCTCTGGGACGTCTTCGCGGTCTCGACCTATTTTACCGTGTCGGTGCTCTTCTGGTATACCGGCCTCATCCCCGACCTCGCCACGATCCGCGACCGTTGCACATCAAAGATCAAAAAGTTTTTCTATGGGATCGCAGCCCTGGGCTGGCGCGGCGGCAACCGTCAGTGGCGCCACTACGAGAAGGCCTACCTGATCCTCGCAGGGCTTTCGACCCCGCTCGTGCTCTCCGTGCACTCGGTCGTGTCGTTCGACTTTGCCACCTCGGTGATCCCCGGTTGGCACACGACAATCTTCCCGCCTTACTTCGTGGCGGGCGCGATCTTCGGCGGCTTTGCGATGGTGCTCACCATCATGATCCCCGCCTGCGCGATCTACAAACCGCTGCACGATCTGGTCACGATCAACCACGTGGACAAGATGTGCAAAGTCATCCTGCTCACCGGCTCGATTGTCGGTTACGCCTACATCATGGAGCTCTTCATTGCCTGGTATGGAGCGAACCCCTTCGAGCGCGCCGCCTTCTGGTATCGGGCCACCGGTCCCTACTGGTGGGCCTACGCGGCCATGATGTTCTGCAACGTCGTCGCTCCGCAGATTTTTTGGTTCAAATACTTCCGAACAAATCTGCTTTGGGTCTGGATCATCGTGCAGTTCCCGAACATGGGAATGTGGTTCGAGCGCTTCGTCATCATCGCCACCACCCTTGCGCGGGACTTCACTCCGTCCGCCTGGGGGATGTTCCACCCGACGATCGTCGACATCCTCACGTTCACCGGAACGTTCGGTCTGTTCACGACGCTGTTCCTGATCTTCATTCGATTCCTTCCGATGATCTGTATGTTTGAAGTCAAAGCGGTCCTGCCCGAGGCGGACCCGCACTACGGGGAGGCCCACCACTGATGAACGCCGTCGGAAATCTCACCGCACCGGTTTACGGCATCGCCGCCGAATTTCAAAGTGCGCGCGACCTCTACCATGCGGCCGAAAAAATCCGGGATGCCGGGTTCGAAAAGTGGGACGTCTTTTCCCCGTTTCCCATCCACGGGATGGATGAAGCCATGGGGATGAAACGTTCCCTACTGGGCAAAATCGTTTTTCTGGGTGGCCTGACCGGCTTCCTGACCGCCGTGACCCTCCAGTTCGGCCCGTCATCGTTCCTCTACCCACTCATCGTCGCGGGAAAACCTACCAACCTCTTCACGGTGCCGGCCTTTTTCCCGATTATGTTCGAGCTCACAATCCTGCTCTCCGCTTTCACAGCCGTCTTCGGGATGCTCCTCATGAACGGCCTGCCGCGCCTCAACCACGCCCTCTTCAACTGGGACCGCTTCAAAAAAGTCACCGAGGACAAATTCTTCGTCGCCATCGAGGCGCAGGATCCGAAGTTCTCCGAGCCCTCGGTCCGCGACTTCCTCGCCTCCCTCGGCGGGACCAACATCACCACGATCCATGGAGACTAGAGGCCATCTCTCACGTGGCAGGGGCATCCTGCCCATGCAAAACGTCTCATCTGCTGGATGCCGATGCCAGGGATCGTGTTTCCCATCCACCCCGGAGGCACGGCCATGCTGAAATACTTCTTCGCTCTCTTCGCCCTGCTCGTGATCCTCGTCGTCTCCATCGCCGGGTTCCGTGGGCAAAAATCCCCCCTGCCTCCGATTGAGATCTTTCCTGACATGGACCACCAGCCAAAGGTCAAGGCTCAGGCGCCCAGCGATTTCTTCGCGGATGGCCGCGCCAACCGCCTGCCTGTCCCTGGGACTGTTCCCATGGGCTACGCCATTCCCCTCCATAAACCGGTGGATGGCTCGGTCGGCGAGGCGTCCGGCCCCTACAAGCAGATCTACTTCTCCTCCGCCCCCGTCTATTTCGACACCGGCAAATTCGGCGACCAATGGGGAACCGGCATGCCATTTGAAATGTCGCCCGAGTGGATCGCCCGCGGTCAGGAGCGCTTCACCATCAACTGCGCGGTCTGCCATGGAGCGACCGGAGCCGGCAACGGTATCGCCGGCAAATACGGCCTCGTCGCTATCGCCAACCTCCACCAGGACCGCATCCGCCAGATGGCCGACGGCGAAATCTTCAACACCATCACCAACGGCAAGAACACCATGATGGGCTACGGCGATCGCATCCAGGTCCAGGATCGCTGGGCGATCATCGCCTACATCCGGGCCCTGCAGAAATCCCAGGGAGGGGCCACCATCGAAGACGTGCCGCCTGCCGAACGCGCCGCGCTGGAGGCCCAGAAATAGACCATGAGCGAGCAACCCACTACATTTGACTACAAGCACGTCGGCGGACGTTTCCTTGGCCTCGTGGCCACGGCGATCGTCGCTTATGTCGCGCTCATTGCCGGAGCCGCCTTCGACTCGAAGCAGTTCGCGTTCTCCTACCTCTTCGCCTTCACGTTCTTCTTCACGATCTGCATGGGCGGGCTCTTCTGGATCCTTGTCCACCACAGCGTGGATGCCGAGTGGAGCGTCGTGGTCCGGCGCCAGCTTGAAAACATGGCAAGCCTCCTCGTCGTGATGGGGATCCTTTTTATCCCCCTCGTCTTTGTCGCTCCCAAACTTTGGTATTGGATGACGAAATCCCCGGGCGACGACATCCTCCTCGATGAGAAGTGGCCTTACCTCACTCCCTGGTTCTTCTGGCTCCGCGCCGCCTTCTACTTCGTTTTCTTCACCGTGGCCTCGGTCTGGCTCCGCGCCAACTCGATCCTTCAGGACAAGGATGGCGCACCGCGCTACACGGTCTTCAACCGGAAGATCACGTTCGCCAGCCTTCCGCTCTTCGCCATCTGCCTGACGTTTGCCGCCATCGACTGGCTGATGGGGCTCGACTACCACTGGTTTTCAACAATGTGGGGGGTCTATATTTTTGCCGGTTCCGCGCTCAGCTCGATGTGCGTGCTCGTGCTCATCATCACGGCCCTCCGTGGAGCAGGGTATTTCGAAAAGATTATCACCCTCGAGCACTACCACATCATGGGCAAACTCATGTTCGCCTTCACTGTGTTCTGGGCCTACATCGGGTTCAGCCAATACATGCTGATCTGGTATGCGAACATCCCCGAGGAGACGGTTTACTTCCTTCGCCGCAACACCGAGAACTGGCAGGTCCTCAGCACCGCCCTCGTCGTCGGCCACTTTTTCGTCCCGTTCCTCATGCTCCTGCCGAATCCTGGAAAAAGAAAACCCGCCTTCCTCTGCGGCATGGCCGTATGGATTCTTGTGATGCACATGCTCGATATGTATATTGTGGTGCTTCCGGCACTTCACAAAGCGGGGGTTTCGGTGAGCTGGATGGACGTTGCAAGCCTCGCAGCGATCGGCTGCACCCTGGGAGCCGTCTTCCTCAAGCGCCTCGGCGACGCCCCGCTCTGGCCGCTCCGTGACCCACGCCTGCCGCAATCCATTGCCTTGAAAAACTAATGTCCCAAGACGCCTCCATACCGGCCTCCCGGAAGGCCCCCGCGATCTGGCCCTTCTTCTTGATCGGCCTCCTGATGCTCCTCCTCTTCTGGGGCGTCAATAAATGGCTCGTGGGCTTCGAAGCCTCCGACGCCGAACCCGAGGAGGCCGCCCGCGCCGAACTCCGCATCAAAAACCTCGCTGAGCTCCGTGCGGAAAATGCCACCAAGCTCGAATCCTATGCCTGGGTGGATCGCGCCAAAGGCACAGTCCAAATCCCCATCGCCGAGGCCATGAACCTCGTCCTGGCGGACCTCAACGCCTCCGAGCCCCGCGCCGCCTACCCGGTCGTTGCTCCGGCCGTTGCTCCGGCCGTTGCTCCCGAAGCTTCACCCGCTCCCGCCCCGACGGAATCCCCGGCAGCCGCTCCGGCAGCTCCCACAGCCCCAGCCACTCCCACGCCATGACCGCCGGCACCCTCCTCCTTATCGGTGGCCTGATCTTTCTGAGCGGCAGCGCGCTCGCCGCATTTTATTGGTCGGTGAAAGACGGCCAGCTCAACAACCTGCCGGATGCCGCCCGCACGATCTTTGATGACGACGAGCCCGTCGGCACGCCAACAGACAAATTTCCTTCAAAGCAATGAAGCCGCAGAGCCTGATTTCTTCCTTCAATCCGGCCAACAACCCGGACACCCTCGCCTCTCACGAACGCGCTGAGATTGATGCGTCCACTCGGTTCCCGGTCCTGCTTTTCTTTAGCTCCGCGATTTTCTGGCTGCTCGTCGGCTCCCTCTTCGGCCTCATCTCGGCATGGAAGATGACTCACCCGGCGCTGCTCGACCAGATGGCCTGGCTTACCTTCGGCCGCCTCCGCCCTGCCCACCTGAATGCCGTCATCTACGGCTGGGCCTCGGCAGCCGGCATCGGCGTCGGCATCTGGCTCATGGCCCGCCTGTGCCGCGTCCCGCTCCTCCATTCCAAACTTCTCATCAGCGCCGCCATTTTCTGGAACCTGGGCGTTCTTGTCGGCGTCCTTGGCATTCTGGCCGGGGACAGCCGCTCGATCGAATGGCTTGAATTCCCCGGCTACGCCACGCCGATCCTCTTCGTGGCCTACGCGTTCATCGGCATCTGGGCGATCATCATGTTCCGCTTCCGCAAGCCGGGCCACGTCTATGTCTCCCAGTGGTATCTTTTCGCCGCCTTCCTCTGGTTCCCCTGGCTGTATGCCACCGCGAACATCCTCCTCATCTGGCAGCCAATCCAGGGCTCGGCCCAGGGCGCGGTGAACTGGTGGTTCGCCCACAACGTCCTCGGCCTCTGGTTCACGCCCATCGGCCTGGCCAGCGCCTACTACATGATCCCGAAGGTGATCGGACGTCCGATTCACAGCTACTACCTCAGCATCCTCGGATTCTGGTCGCTCGCTCTCTTTTACAGCTGGAACGGCATGCACCACTTGATCGGCGGACCCTTCCCGGCCTGGATGGTCAGCGCCAGCGTCGTGGCGTCGATCATGATGTTCATCCCGGTCGTCACCGTGGCCATCAACCACCACATGACGATGCGCGGGCACTTCGGCGCACTGAAGTGGAGCCCGACCCTGCGCTTCACTGTCTTCGGCGCCATGACCTATACGCTCGTCAGCCTCCAAGGCAGCTCCATGGCGATCCCCTCTCTCAACACCCTGACCCACTTCACCGATTACACGATCGGGCACGCCCATCTGGGTCTCTACGGCTTTTTCACCATGATGATGTTCGGGGCCATGTATTACATCGTGCCGCGCCTCACGGGCTGGGAGTGGCCTTCGGCGCAGGCCATCCGCTGGCACTTCTGGCTGGTCGCCATCGGCATCATCCTCATGGTTGTCTCGCTCAGCATCGGAGGGGTCCTGCAGGGCCTCGCCCTTTACGATCCCCAGGTCTCGTTCCGTAACTCTCTGGATTACGCGACGCCATTCCGCTGGCTGCGCGGCATCTCCGGGTTCTTCCTGCTCGGCGGCCACCTCGTTTTTGCCGGGCTCTTCACCGCCATGCTCTTGAAAATCGGACGCCCGAAAGACGGCCCGGCCTATTTCACCGCTCCGGCTAAAGTGGAGGCCTCACCGCTATGAACAGGCTCCCTCTGATCTTCCTTGGCGTTTTCATCACGTTCGCCTCCTCGTGGCTCGGGCTCGTCGCCTACCCGTTTCTCACACTCGGCCGCATGCAGCCGCTGCCCGACGAGGACACCGGTGGCTACTTCCCGCCGAGCAAGTCCGGTCTGGCCATCGCCGGGCAACGCGCCTACGCCGCGAACGGTTGTGTCTATTGCCACAGCCAGCAGGTTCGCCTCGCGCCCCTCTCGACGGACATCGCCAAGGGCCTCGGACCGCGCCAGACCGTTGCCCGCGATTACCTGAGAGCCCAGCCCGCCTTCCTCGGCACCATGCGCACCGGTCCCGACCTCTCGAATATCGGTGTGCGCCAGCCGGATGCCAACTGGCACCACAAACACCTCTACGAGCCAAGGACGGTCACCGACTGGTCAATCATGCCCTCGTTCCGCTACCTCTACAAATTGCAGAAGATTGAGGGCCAGCCATCCGCCGATGCGCTCAAGGGCCTGAGCGGCCCGCACGCACCTCCCCCGGGATACGAGGTCATTCCCTCGGATGACGCCAAGGTGCTCGTGGCCTACCTGCTTTCACTGAAACGAAACTACCCGCTCCCGGAGTCCCCGGAGCCACCCACGAACTAATCACGTGACCCCGCCAACCCAGCCGCCCGACGAAGGCTTCCATGAAAATGAGCTCGCCAGCGACATGAACGTGTCGCAGGTGCACGGCTCAATCCTCCGCGAACGCGCCGAACCCTGCGATGGCTACGAACCCATCCCCCTCTGGCTGATCACCCTCTTCTTCGGCATCATCTTCTGGGCCGGGCTCTACCTTGCCTACTTCAGCGGCGGGTTCCGCGCCGATGTCTTCAATCCTGCCCAAGTGGCCTGGGCCGGCGGTGGCGCGGCGAAGGACACTGGGCCCATCGATCCGAAAGTCCTCGGCAAACGGGTCTTCACTCAGAATTGCGTCGTCTGCCACCAGACGACCGGCCTTGGCGTCCCCGGACAGTTCCCTCCTCTCTCTGGCAGCGAGTGGGTCGTCGGCAGCGATTGGCATGGGGACAACCACCTGGTCAAAATCATCCTCCTAGGTCTCCAGGGCCCGATTCAGGTCAAGGGCAACACCTACAACAACGCCATGCCCCCATGGCATCAGCTCAGCGATGAACAAATCTCCGCTGTCCTGACCTACATCCGTTCCGAATGGGGCAACGAGGCTCCGCCCATCTCTCCCGAATACGTCAAAGCCATCCGCGACGCCACGGCCGACCGCACAGAACCTTGGACTCAAGAAGCTCTCCAGGCCATCCCGGGCGAAAAATCCCCGGCTCCAGAGGCCACACCCGCAGCCGAAGCTCCAGCCCCGGCAGCAGCGGCAGGCTAGAGAAACTCCACGCGGCCGTCCTCGAGGTGGTAGATCGCCCCAACCACCTTCAAGCGCCCGGCCCGGATCTCCTCACGAAGGATCGGACTGGCCGTTTGGAGGCGCTTCACATTCAGCAGGACATTTTCGCGAATTGAGTTGTCAAGCAGGTTGCCCGGCTCATGCATCGATGTCTTGACCGCGGGCTTGATGGCAGAGACCAGCGAAGGAATATCGCCGGGAAATTTCGCATTCTCCGTCACCGCCCTGATCGTGGAAGCAACGGCCCCGCAGTGCTCATGGCCAAGCACAACAATCAGGGGGCTTTCTAGCACGAGTGATCCATACTCAAGGCTCGCCAACCCTTCTTTGCTGACAAAATTTCCCGCCACCCTCACCACGAAGAGATTTCCGAGGCCCGAGTCGAATGCATACTCCGGGGCGACGCGGGAGTCCGCACAGCCCAAAATCGATGCGTAGGGGTTCTGGGCACTGAGAAGGACGGAGCGATTTTTACCAAAATCACGTAACTTCATTCCATTGGAGATAAACCGCTGATTGGCCCGAACGAGCCGCGCAAGCGCTTGGTCAGGGGTCAGAACATTTTGAGGCTTCGGCGGCGTGGCTGGCTCAGCGGCTTTCAGCGTGGGAAGGGCGATGGCGCCGGCAAGAAACAGCGCTGACAGGCTGTTAAGTAGAGGACGGGGGATGGGAAGCATGCCCCCATGCTAACCCCTTTTTATCCTGCATCGCAACACGTATTTCTCTAACGGCCCGCCCCATGGGAGACACATCCCCGCTCCGCGCCGGCCCCTTCGGAAAGTCTCTCCAATGGAGTGATCTGGCCGTGGAGGGGCGGCGGTGCGTAGCAGTGGGATCCGCAGGCGACCAGTCCGACATGGCGGAAGATGCGGCGGAAGTCACCTGCCGTGCGGTGGACCATCCCCCGGGTATCCCCCTCGAGAGCGGCTCCCGAAGGGTAGGCCTCCAAAAATGCGATGCCGTTCAGGCGTTGCACGAGGATGGCCAGACCCACAATCAGCTCGTCATCAGGCACGTAATAAAGGGTGTCGCTGCAGACAAGAAGGTCATAGCTCCGCTCCAGCCTGGGAAGGTTGCCAAAGGAGCCGAGGCAGAGATTTCTGCGCGCACCGAACCGGCGGATCGCGTAGGGGCTCGGGTCGATTCCGGTGTAGCGGAGCCCGGGGCGAATCTTTTTCAAAACCGGCTGCCACTGGCCTTCACCGCAGCCAACATCGAGGACGCTGCGCGCGGGCCGCTCCAAATAATACTCCGCGACGGCGACGGCCAGGCGGGCCTTTCGCGCGGTTGAAGCCGCTGTGCTCACGCGGTGGCGGGGATCCCGGTACCATTTGTCGAAGTAGGCCTTCCCGTAGGTTTTCATGCAAAAAAATTGCAGGCCGCCGCGACGAGTGTCACGACGGCCTGCTGTTCCCCCCAGAACGCTGTCAACATCCCAGTTTTTTTGAAGAGCGCAAGGAAAATATGGATTTAGAAAATTATTTTTTCGAGAGGGCGTTTGCCGGCGGAAGCCAGCAGGCGCTCAGCCGCTTCGGCGTCGGCCGGGGTGTCAATCCCGGGTCCTGCTGCCCGGGCGGCGACAACACGGATTTTGGCCCCGTGCTCAAGGGCGCGAAGCTGCTCGAGTTTTTCGGATTTTTCGAGAGGGGACGGGGTATTTTTCACGAACTCCAGGAGGAAGTTCCGGCGATAGGCGTAGAGGCCCAGGTGCCGGAACCGCTTGGGGCGGGTATCGCCATCCCTGTCAAAGGGGATGGGGCAGCGGGAAAAATAGAGGGCGTGACCCGCAAGGTTGGTGACGACTTTAACGCAATTTGGGTTGTCGAGGTCCTCCGGGGCGAGCGGGCAGGCTGCGGTTGACATCTGAGCGGCGGGATCGTTGCGGAGGGCATCGATGACGCGGGAGGCGAGACGGGGATCGAGAAAGGGTTCATCGCCCTGAGCGTTGAGGATGAGGGCGCTGCGGGGAAGGTTTTTGGCGACCTCGGCGAGCCGGTCGGTCCCGCTGGGGTGTTTGGCCGAGGTCAGCGCCACTTCGGCGCCGAAGTCGAAGGCCGCCTCGAGGATCCGCGTGTCGTCGGTTGCAATAATGATGCGATTCACGCCCTGAACTTTGCGGCAGCGTTCCCAGACATGTTGGATGAGAGGCTTGCCGGCAAGAAGGTGGAGGGGCTTGCCGGGGAAGCGCGTGGAGGCCCAGCGGGCTGGGATGATGATGGTGGCTTGCGACATGGGTGGGAGGGGTTACGTGGTTTGGCTGAGGATGATTTGTGCGGCGGCCGGGATGTCCGCCGCGAGGTGGTCGGGCCGGGATCCTGTTTGCTGGGCTCCATATCCGGTGAGCACGAGGATCGTGCGACAGCCGGCGGCCCGCCCACAGGCAATATCAATATCCTTGTCGCCGATCATCCAGGAGGCCTCCAGGTCGATCTTGAGGTCGCGGGCAGCCTCTTCCAGCATGCCTGTCCCGGGTTTGCGGCGGGGAGTTGGCGCGGATGAGGCATCCGGGCAAAAATAAACGGCGTCGAGGCAGTTGCCCAGCTGGCGGGACAATTCGGCTTCGACGGCATGGTATTGCTCCAGCGAGATTTTCCCTGAGGCGATCCCGCTCTGGTTGGTGATGACGACGAGCAACCATCCGGCGCGGCGCAGTTGGCGTAGCGCCTCGGCGGTTCCGGGGATCGCGAGAACCCGCGCGGGGTCGTTGCAGTAATGCACCTCGTGCATGAGAGTGCCATCCCGGTCAAAAAAAACGGCAGGCCTAGGAGGCATCCTGCGCGAAGCTGGCGATGAGCTCACTGGCCTCAAGTGTGGCGGTGCCGAGCTTGGCAACGACGACCCCGCTGGCGTGGTTCGAGATTTCCGCCGCTTCGCGGGGGGTGGCCCCGGCGCAGACGGCAAGGGTGTAGAGCGCGATCGCGGTATCGCCGGCTCCCGAGACGTCGAAGACCTCGCGGGCACGGGTTGGTGTATGGTAGGGGGAGGCACCCTTCTCAAAGAGGATCATGCCGTGCTCGCCCAATGTGATCAGAAGACCGGCGAGGCCCCATTTTTCCATGAGAAGTTGCCCGACTTCCAGAAGGGGAGCGTCGTCCATCGGATTGTCCTCAGCGCCGTGGTCTTTGCGTCCGGCCATGGCAAAGGCCTCGGAACGGTTGGGCTTCAGGAGATCGACCCCGCACCAGTCCAGTGGGTTCCCCGGGTTGGGATCGGCGGTCAGAAATTTGCCGGCGCCGCGGGCCATCCGGCAGATCTCGTCCTTCAACTCCTGGCAGATAAACCCCTTGCCATAGTCTTCGATGATCACGCCATCTACGGAAGCCATCATGCCGGAAACCAACGCAACGGCCCGGGCGGTCACCTCGGAGACGGGCCCGCGGTTTCTCTCGCGGTCCACGCGGACGACCTGCTGTTGGCGGGCGATGATGCGGGTTTTTACGATGGTGGGGGCACCGGCGAAGGGGACGAGGGCATCGGTTTGAATGAGCTCGGCCCCGAGGAGGTCGCGAAGTTTGTCCGCGAAGGGATCCTCTCCCACCGCGCCGCAAAGCGGGACCCCGGCGCAAAACGGACGGAGATTCCTTGCCACATTGGCCGCCCCGCCGGGATAGGACGACTCCTCCTGCACCTCGACGACCGGCACAGGGGCCTCCGGCGAGATGCGGGAGACGCGCCCCCAGACGAACTCATCGAGCATCACATCCCCGACAACGAGGATCCGGCGGGCTCGGGCACAATCAAGAAGATGTTGTAATCTGGTCGGATTCATCGCAGGATATCTGACCTTTGTAGTTGGGTCCCGGCCCGTCCTCAAAGCCCAAATTTACACATGACCAAGAATATCCCGTTGATTCTGGCCGCCATTTGTCTGGCCGGGCAGGCCCCCATCCTCGCGCAAGAGGCTCCCGAAAGCGTTGACCTTTCAAAATTTCCCGCCGCCAACGTGGATGATGTCGTGGTTCCCGTCCCCAGCGAAATTTTTGTGGTCCTCGACAAGCTGGGCAGCCCGAACTGGCGGGCCGAGCTAAGGGAGTCCCTCGGAAAAAACACCGGAAACCGCGCTCAGGTCGCCCTATTGCTCGGCACGGTGATTGCGGAAGGATTTATCGCGGTGGAGGCCGAGGACCCCGAAAAAGTTCAGCAAATCGGCCGCGAGGTCCTCGTTTTGGCCGAGGCGATCAACGTCCGAAAAGCCGTGATCGCCCGCAGCAAAAGTATTACCGAAAAGGCCGAGTCCAAGGACTGGAAGGCCGTGCGGCGGGAATTTGATGGTGCGCTTCAGGATGTGCGCGGAGCCATGCAGGAGCTCGGCGACGACGAGCTCGCCCAACTCGTGAGCATCGGCGGCTGGCTCCGTGGAACTCAGGTCCTCACCTCGATTGTCTCAAAGAACTATTCGGCGGACGGAGCCGAACTTCTCTTCCAGCCCGACCTCCTCACCTACTTCACCGAAAAACTCGATAACCTCAAAAACACGCGACTCGGCAAGGACCCGCTCGTCGCGCAGACTCGGAAAACGCTATCCGCCATCCGCCCTCTTATTGGAAAAGAGGACGGCACCAAAATTTCCAAGGGATCCGTGCAACGCATTAACAAGTTGACCGAGGATACGGTCACTGCCATCACCTCGCCGAAGGATTCCTGATGAAGAAGCCCCTCCTTTTTCTCGCTCTGCTGGCACTCGCTGCCGTTCCGGTCTACGCGTATGTCAACGATGCGCTCTCCTTTGCGCATGAGGCGGCCATCCCCTATGTTAAAAAAGGGTTTTCGGTGCGCGAAGACGCCTGGGGGGGCGATCTGGGCGTCAAGGACCAGCAGGCGGTCACCGCCCAGCTCTTCAAGGGCAACGAATATTGGTTCTGTCTGGGAACCGACGTGAGAGGAGCCGTCGTGACTGTCAATATCTACGATTCCAAAGGCAAGCTGGCAGAGGCCGAATCCTGGCAAAAAGGCCGCTTTGCCGGGGCGCGCATTGTTCCCAAAAAAACCGGGACCTACTACGCGATCATCACCGTGGTGAAGTCGCCTCAGGAACGCACGGGCTGGGCGGTCGTTTACGCCTACAAGTAGCCGCTCCTCATGGAGAACATCACGCTGGAATTCGAGAGTGCCCGCGCGCTTCATGCCCTCTACGGCGGGGATGAAAAGCTGCTCCGCGAGCTGGAATCCCGGCTTGCCGTCCGGGTGACCACGCGGGATGGTTGGATAAAAATCGAAGGGGCGACGGACGACATCGAACGCGCCCAGGCGGTCATCGAACAACTCCGCGAGGCTGTCAAAAGCGGTGTGACAATCAAGCGGCACGAATTTCTCTACGCGCTGAATTCTGTCGATGGTGGCGAGGCCTCCGGCGCAGGAGGTCTCGGAGCGCTCGTTGACACCCGCATCGTCTGCTCGCCAAGGAAGCCCCCGATCGTGCCGAAGACGGCCGGCCAAAAAGCGTATCTGGAGGCCATCCACTCCCACGATATCACGTTTGGAGTCGGTCCGGCCGGCACTGGCAAAACCTATCTGGCGGTTGCGGTGGCCGTTGCCGCGCTCAAGCAGGAAAAGGTGAGCCGGATCATCCTGACGCGCCCGGCGGTAGAGGCCGGTGAGGCGCTCGGGTTCCTGCCCGGCGATCTCCAGGAAAAAATCCTTCCGTACCTACGCCCGCTTTACGACGCCCTCTACGACATGCTGGAGCTTGAGGAGGTCCAGAAGCTTATGGATCGAGGCGTGATCGAGATTGCCCCGCTGGCCTACATGCGGGGCCGCACGCTGAGCAACGCCTATGTGATCCTCGACGAGGCCCAGAACACGACGGCCGAGCAGATGTTCATGTTTTTGACACGCATCGGTGCGGGCTCGCGGTGCATCGTCACAGGCGACCGCACGCAGATCGACCTTCCCCGGAACAAGCTCAGCGGCCTCATTGAGGCCGTTGGAGCCTTGCGCACAGTGCCCGGCATCGGGATGCACTTCTTCACCGAGGCGGATGTCGTCCGGCACCCCCTGGTGCAGGCGATCATCCTTGCCTACAAAGAACACCGCGGAGCGGCCGAAAGCCGAATCTGAGACTCGCCTATGTGGGATTTTTTCAAACGCCGCCGACTCGTCGGTAAAGGACTCGACTGCGGGAAACGCCGCCGCACGGTCGGAGAAAACGAATTTGCCGATGCCCTGCAGTCCGGCTGGATGGCCCGCTCGTTTCTTCTCGGTGCCTTCGTGATCGGGCTCGCAATCCTGATCTTCACCGGCCACCAGGATGAGCCGGCCAAAAAATTCCTGCTCTGCCTGCTGATTTTTGTGACGGCGGTGGCGCAGCTCTGGATCAACCACCCCCAGACGCTCGCGGTGAATTCACGTCTCTGCCTGCTGCTCGGGGTGCTTCTCGTCCAGCTGGCAGCCATCAAGATCACGCTTTTCCAGGCAGCAGCGGGAAATATTGACCTCCAGCTCGCGCCCCTGCTCGTCCCCTACGCCTTTGCGCCGCTGGTTCTTTCGGTGCTCCTCGGGCGCAACCACGGGCTCTACGCGGCGGTCTTCGCCAGCCTGTGGGGATCGCTTCTGGTCGGTCGCATCGACCCCGTCTTCCTCGTCATCTCACTGATCACCGGATTCATCGGCGTTTATGTTACCCTGCAAGTCCGCCGGCGCAGCCGTCTGATCCGGGCGGGGGTCTATGTCGGTATCGCCACATGGATTCTTGCCGCCGCCTTTGGACAGATCGGACCCGTCATTTGGGAGGCCCCGGGGCAGACCGACTGGCGGATGATTGCGCTTCAGAGTCTGGCCGCCATCGGGACGGGCATCGGCACGGCAGTCATCGTGAGCGGGATCCTCCCGATCCTCGAACCCCTCTTCAAAATCACCACCGACATCTCGTGGCTGGAGCGCAGCGACCTGAACCATCCGCTCCTCAGGCGGATGAGCATGGAGGCCCCGGGCACCTACCACCACAGTCTGGCCGTCGCCAATCTCGCCGAGGCCGCCGCCGAGCGGGTCGGAGCAAACCCCACGATCTGCCGCGTCTGCGCGTATTTCCATGACATCGGTAAACTGGTGAAGCCCGACTACTTCACGGAAAACACCACTCACGGACACAACCCCCACGACGATCTCACCCCCACGATGAGCGCGCTCATCATCATCGCCCACGTCAAGGAAGGGGTGGACCTCGCCCTCAAGCACAAACTCAACGAGGAAATCCTGGACGTGATCCGCCAGCACCACGGCACCTCCCTCGTCTCGTATTTCTATAAGCGAGCGCTCCAGCAGCAGGAGGACGCCCGGCTTGGGGGGAAGATCATGAACATGCGGGAGGACGACATCCCTGCGGTCCGGGAGGAGAGTTTCCGGTATCCGGGACCGCGTCCGCGCTCGAAGGAAGCAGCCATTATCAGCCTGGCGGATGCCATTGAAAGCGCCTCGCGAAGCCTGGAGCGCCCGACCCCCCAGCGTATCGAGGACCTCGTGACCGGCATCATCGAAACCCGGATTGCCGAGCACCAGCTCGATGAGGCTCCGCTCACGCTCGCGGAGCTTTACCAGATGGCAGAAAGCTTCCGCTTCACGCTCGTGAACATGCTGCACGCGCGCATCGCCTACCCCAAGCGCGTGGAACCGACCCCCGAGAAGCGCGAGGAAAAATCCGTCGCCTGATGCCGGATCGACCGGGCCCGATTGGTCTTGTGGTTGTTTCGCGGCAGCGCACGGTCGCCTACGATCACGCGCGTCTGGAGAAACTCCTCCATGCGGCCCTCCCCATCTGCCGAATGGTGGCGGAGCAACGAGGCGGTCCTTTGGCCGACCTGCCCTTGGTTGAGTGCTCGGTATTGGGCCTCCGCGAGATGGCCCGGATCCATCGCCGATTCCTTGGGATTCGCGGGCCGACGGACGTGATCACCTTCCCCTACGGTGAGATTGCCGTCTGCGCCGCGGTTGCCGCCTCCCGCGCGGCGGAGTTCCAGCATACGGTCACCGAGGAGATCGCCCTCTACGGCATCCATGGCCTCCTCCACCTGGCCGGTCACGACGATATCGAACCCGACGACGCCGAACACATGCACGCCGAACAAATCCGGATCCTCGAGGACGTATCGCAGATCGTTTCTTGATCAGCCCGCCTCGCGCGGAAAGGTTTGCATCGCGTTTATTGGCCCGGCAAGGAGTTATTGTCAAAGCCGTTCCTGTTGGATACATTGGGCGGCTTTCCCGGAATGGATGGGTGGCAGAGTGGTCGATTGCGCACGCCTGGAAAGCGTGTGTACCGCAAGGTACCGGGGGTTCGAATCCCCCCCCATCCGCACCGGAAATTCGCCCGGGAGTCACCTCGCCGCATAAACGGGCATTGATCTCCGGGTCAGGGTAGCGTTCACTGGATATCGTGGACAGGAACACCAGACAAAAGCAGGCGATTGCATCGATTCTCCGAGTGCACTCCAACCCTCTCTCGCCAAAGGAAATCCTGGAATTTGCGATAAAGGAGGTTCCCTCGATCGGGATTGCCACGGTGTATCGGTCCCTGAAGGCCCTCTCGCTCAGCGGCCAGGTCGTTACTGTCGAAATTCCCGGGGAGCCCCCGCGGTATGAGCGGGCGGACAAGGGCCATCATCATCATTTTTTATGCCGCGCCTGCGGCGAGGTTTTCGATCTCAAGACTTGCCTGGATGGCATCAAGAAAATGGCCCCTCCGAAGTTTCGGGTCGATGACCACGAAATCATCCTCTACGGGGCCTGCAAGGACTGTGCGTCAAAAAGCCAACCCGCCAAGCGGGGCAACCCCGGGCATAGCCATTAAGCCTGGCACGAGTCCAAGCCAGAGACGGCCTCCTCGTGCAGCGAGGCAAGCTCCTCCAGCCAGGCGCGGAATTTATCCCCATCCAACTCACCGGGCACGGTGAGGGAATCGACCGGCACGCACCGTGCTATTCGACACCCGGCAGGGGATGGTGCGCTTGAAAGGTTGCACGGGATCTCTCCGGTGCCGGCAGAGGTCATGCGGCGTTATTGTCCCTGTTGCAGCGACGGTCCCCGACGTGGACTGAATGCGTGCCTGGGTCGGGGAAAGCCGCTAAATATTTCTGAAATTGTTTTGTCGGAATCGCGCGGATGGGTCAGTTTCCCGCGATGCCCAACCCCGCCACATCCACACCTCATATTCTTTCCGGCTTCGAAGTCCGGCTCATGGAATTCCGCAAGAATGCCTTGATGATGGGCAGTCTGACCCAGCGCAGCATTGCGCGGGCGTGGAAAGGCGTGATGGAGCGCGACGAGGGGGCCTGCAATACGGTGATTGCAGATGACGAGGAGATCGACGTGCTGGAGGTTCAGATCGACCACGACGGGATCGGATTGCTCCTGAGGTATCAGCCCGTGGCTTCCGACCTGCGGCAGGTGATCGCCACGATGAAATTCAGCGCGAACCTGGAGCGGATTTCCGACCAGGCGGTTGGAATCGCCCGCCGGGCGCGCAAGCTCAACCTGAAGCCAGTGATTCCCGAGGTCGCCGAGGTGGAGGTGATGTTCCAGCACGCCGACGCCATGGTCAAGGATGCCATCAAAGCTTTTGCCGACGATGATTCCGAACTGGCCCGCTCATTGAAAAGCCGCGACCGCGAGCTGGATGCCCTGAACCGCGAATACGCCGACAAGCTCACGGAGCTCATGCAAAAAAATCCCTCCCAAATCGAAGAGTATCTCGAGCTGATTTTTGTCGCCCGGTTTTTGGAGCGAATCGGCGATCAGGCGACGAGCATTGCGGAGGATACGGTCTTCGCGATCCACGCCGAGGACATCCGCCACATTCAGCGACCCAGCTAATCGTCAGGCCAGGAGCTTCGGGTCGATGCATCCGTGTGGGCGAAACGTCTGGATGACTGTCCGGGCGGCTCCGCAGGCGGCAAGGTACCCTGAGATTTCCTCCAGATCCTCCCTGGCAAGCAGGTCCGGGTGAACGGTGGTCCGCAGCTCGTAGGGAACCCCCGAGGCGAGCAGCAGGCGGAGGGACTCTGCCGGAGCCTCAAACGAGTGTTCGCGGCCGGTGATCCGGTCGTAGCGCCCGTCGAACGGGGCCTTGATGTCGAGCCCCACCCAGTCAACCAAAGGCAGAACCTCCGCCAGGCGCGTGGGAAAGAGGCCCGCGGTATGCAGGCCCACAAGGTAGCCCATCCCGCGCACGGCACGGATCGCGTCCACCAGCGCCACCTGCGCGGTCGGCTCGCCGCCGCTGAAGACGACCGCCTCCAAAAATTTCCGCCGCTCCGCGAGCCCGGAGAGAACGTTTTCCCAAGCGAGGTCCCCCGCACAGAACGCCTGCAGGTGCGGGTTGTGACAATAGCGGCAGCGCCAAGTGCAGCCCTGACAAAAAACCACGGCCGCCAGGCGGCCCGGATAGTCCACCGTCGTGAACGGGACAAAGCCGCCGACTTGCAGGCCGGGGGCGCTCATGGGCGGGGAGCCGCAGCTCATTCGGGGCGCCGGCCTATGCCGCGCGGCGCTCCTCGGCGCGTTTCTCGCAGTAAGGAGTCCTTTCGCGGTGCTCGCTTTGCTTGCCGGCATTGAATTGCGAGACCGGGCGGTGGTAGCCCATCACACGCGTCCAGATTTCACAGCGGGTTCTCTCGTTTTCAGGCAGGGTGGTTTTCATAATTTCGGATCAGGCGGCTTCGCAGCGTTGTTTGAGCAACTCCTCGTCGCAGAGCGGGCAGAACTCGTGTTCCCCGGCAATGTAGCCGTGTTTCGGGCAGATGGAAAATGTCGGGGTGACGGTGAGGTAGGGGAGGCGGAAGTTGGTAAACACGCGCTTGATGAGCTCACCGCAGGCGCGGGGCGAGGACATGCGCTCGTTCATGTAGAGGTGGAGGACGGTGCCTCCGGTGTAGCGCTTCTGGAGTTCGTCCTGGTGCTGGAGGGCCTCGAACGGGTCGTCGGTCCACCCGACGGGAAGCTGGGTGGAATTCGTATAATACGGTGCCTCCGGCGTGCCAGCCTGGAGGATGCCTTCCAGGTTTTTCTGGTCCATCCGCGCGAACCGGTAGGTGGTGCCCTCCGCTGGCGTGGCCTCCAGGTTGTAGAGGTGCCCGGTTTTCTCCTGAAACTCGACCATGCGCTCCCGCATCCGGTCCAGCAGACGCAGCGCAAACTTCCGTCCGTAAGGCGTCCCGATCGTTTCGGCGTCCTTCGTGAAGTTGCGGATGCACTCGTTGACCCCGTTGATGCCGACCGTGGAAAAGTGGTTCCGCAGGGTCCCGAGGTAGCGCTTGGTGAACGGGTAGAGCCCGCGGTCCATGTTTTCCTGGATGACCCGCCGCTTGATTTCCAAGCTTTCGCAGGTGAGGTCGAGCAGGTGGTCGAGCCGCTCAAAGAGGCCTGCCTCGTCGCCGGAGAAAAGAAACCCGAGGCGCGCGGCGTTGATCGTCACGACGCCGATCGAGCCGGTCTGCTCGGCGGATCCGAAGAGCCCGTTGCCGCGCTTGAGCAGCTCGCGCAGGTCAAGCTGGAGGCGGCAGCACATCGAACGCACCATGTTCGGACGCAGCTCGGAGTTGAGGAAATTCTGAAAATACGGGAGGCCGTATTTGGCGGTCACTTCGAAGAGGAGCTGGGCCGTGTCGCTCTCCCACGGAAAATCCTCCGTGATGTTGTAGGTCGGGATCGGAAACGTGAAGACCCGGCCAAGCGCATCCCCGCGCGCCATCACGCGCAGGAACGCGCGGTTGATCATCGCCATCTCCTCCTCCAGCTCGCCGTAGAGCAGGCCGGATTCTTTTCCGCCAATCAGTGCCGGGGTCTCGCGCAGGTCCTCCGGACACACCCAATCAAATGTGAGGTTCGTAAAGGGCGTTTGCGTGCCCCAGCGCGACGGGACGTTCAGGTTGAAAACAAATTCCTGCATCCCTTGCTCGACCTCCTCGTCGGTCAGCCGATCGTGTCGAACGTAAGGCGCCAGATACGTGTCCACCGAGCTGAACGCCTGCGCTCCGGCCCACTCGTTCTGCAGCGTGCCAAGGAAATTCACCATCTGCCCAAGCGCCGTCCGGTAATGCTGCGGAGGCGCCGACTCGATTTTGTTCGGCACCCCATTGAACCCCTCCGCCAGCAGCTGCCGCAACGACCATCCCGCGCAGTAGCCCGAAAACATGTCCAGATCGTGAAGGTGGATGTCCGCATGCCGGTGGGCCTGCCCGATCAGTGGCGGATAAATGTGATCGAGCCAGTAGTTCGCAATCAGCTTGCCTGCCGTATTCAGAACCATCCCACCCAACGAATAGCCCTGGTTCGCATTGGCATTGACCCGCCAGTCCGTGCGCTCGAGGTATTCTTCTAGGACGGAGGCAGGCTGGATGGTGGTGGGATTGGGATTGGCCATGGAAAATGCTGGTGTTGAATACTGAGGGAATGCCCACATATTGTGTGGGTGAGCGGTTGCAGGGGCGACATATTGTGGATTTTCGCCTGAAACTTCATTGACCAACATCAAACCGGATGCGGATTTTTTAGATTGTTTAGCAAACGAATTCCGACAAAGCCGGTTTTTCAGCTTGCCGCCGGGGATTCGCAAAATACCTTCATTGGAATTATGAGCGACCAGAGTCCGATGGCCTACGACTCGAAGATCGAGGGCAACATTATTTTCACTAAGTTGGACGCCGCCATTAACTGGATGCGGAGCAGTTCGTTATGGCCGATGCCGATGGGCCTGGCGTGCTGCGCCATCGAGCTGATGGCCGCCTCGTCCGCGCGTTATGATATCTCGCGCTTCGGCGCAGAGGTGATGAGATTTTCGCCGAGGCAGAGCGACGTGATGATCGTGGCCGGAACGGTGACCTACAAGATGGCGCTGTCGGTAAAGCGGATTTGGGACCAGATGCCGGAGCCGAAGTGGTGCATCGCGATGGGCGCCTGTGCATCGTCCGGCGGTATGTATCGTAGCTACGCAGTGCTCCAGGGCATCGATCACCTCATCCCGGTGGACGTCTATATTTCTGGATGTCCACCGCGGCCCGAGGCCCTGCTCGATGGGCTGATGAGCCTACAGAAAAAAATCATGGGCGAGCATTCGCTGGCCGACCAGAAGAAGGCCCTTTTTGAATCGCTATGACTGCCAAGGACGCCGCCGCCAGCCTAAAGACCAAATTTTCCTCTGCGATTCTGGAGGAAAAAGAATTTCGTGGAGAGGTTTCGCTCAACGTGAAGCCAGAATCGTTGCGGGAGATCTGCGAGCATGCAAAAGGGCAGCTTGGCTTCGACTACCTCATCGACATTTCCAGCGTGGACCACTTTGGCTATGAGCCGAGGTTCGAGGTCGTTTACGAGCTTTACTCGATGAAGGACGGGGTCCACCTGCGGCTTCGCATCGCGGTGAGCGAGGACTCCTGCGAAGTTCCGACGGTGTGCGACATCTGGCCGACGGCGAACTGGCACGAGCGCGAGGTCTACGACCTGATGGGGATCCGGTTCAAGGACCATCCCGACCTCCGGCGGATCTTGATGTGGGAGGGTTACCCCTACCATCCGCTCCGCAAAGATTTTCCGCTGGAAGGCAAGCCGAGCGAGGTTGCCGAGCTGGCGTTCAGCGATGTGGCTCCCCTGGCTGGAGGCCCGTTTGTCACCGTGCCGACCGATGGCACCACGCAGGTGCGCGAACCGCGCGCGCGCCATGCAGGCGAGCCCCTCGTCACGGAAAAATTCCTTGAGGAACCTTGATCGCCGACCAAGCGAGTCTGGCGGAGCTGGTGGGCAGGCTGGGGGAAGCTTCCCAAGTCGCCCTTGATACGGAAGCGGACAGCCTGCACTGCTACTTCGAGAAGCTTTGCCTGATCCAGATCAGCGCCGGGGACGGGCATTGGCTGGTGGATCCCCTGGCTGGGCTGGATCTTCAACCCCTGTTTGACGTCGTATGCTCACGCCGCCTGGTTTTTCACGGGGCAGACTATGACCTCCGCCTCCTCCGCCGGGTGGGGGCCTTCGAGCCCGGGAACCTCTTTGATACCATGATTGCTGCGCGGCTTTGCGGGCGTTCCGGCCTTGGCCTCGCCGCCCTGGTCGTGGACTTTTTCGGCATCAAGCTCTCCAAGGCCTCACAGAAAGCTAACTGGGCGATCCGGCCTCTCTCGAATCAGATGGTCGAATATGCGCTGAACGACACCCGCTACCTTCTCGAGATCGCCGGCAAGCTGGAGGACGACCTCCGTCGTCTGGGACGCTGGGAGTGGTTCGAGGAGTCCCGCGACCGGATGATCGCCTCCACGCGCGAGACGAAAGAGCGCGACGATACCACCGTTTGGCGGATCTCGGGCAGTGCCGCCCTCTCGCCCCGAGCCCAGGCGGTCCTGCGGATTCTCTGGTTCTGGCGCGATGCCGAGGCGCGCTCCTGGGACCGTCCGCCATTCCATGTCATCGGCAACGAGGATATGCTGCGCGTCGCGGATCAGGTCAGCAAAGGGAGCGATTACTCGACCCCTCGCATGAACGGCCGGCGGCGAAAAAGTTTTGAGGTCGTCCTCGCGCTAGCCCTACAAATCCCGGAGAGCGAGTGGCCGGTGGTCGAAAAGGTTCGCCGCAAGCGCGCTCCAAAAGATCACATGGCTCGCTTCGAGGCTTTGAAAAAAACCCGCGATGCGGCAGCGGCAGAGCTTGGCTTGGATCCGGCGATTGTGGCCCCGCGCGGTGCCCTGGAAGCCTTTGCCTTCGATCCCTCATCGACCGCTCTCATGAACTGGCAGCGTCGGCTTCTCGGCCTTGAACCCGCAGCCCATGCCTGAGGCGGCTGCCGATCTCATCGACCTTGCGCTGGCGGAGGATATCGGCGACGGCGATGTGACGTGCCGGTGGTTTACTGGTTCCGACCGGCAGGCGTCTGCCACCATCATCGCCAAGCAGGACTGCTGTCTTGCGGGAGTTGATGTGGCAGCCGATGTTTTCCGTAGAGTAGATCCGGGCCTCACCGTGAAGGTCCTTTGCGACAATGGAACCCCTCTTCGGGATCGGGATCGCGTGCTTCAGGTCACCGGCACGGCCGCCTCCATCCTGACCGCCGAACGCACGGCGCTCAACTTCCTGCAGCGCCTCTCAGGGGTCGCGACCCTGACGCGGCACTACGTCGCGGCCGTTGCCGGAAGCGGGGTCACATTGCTCGACACCCGCAAAACCACGCCCGGCATGCGTCTCCTTGAAAAGGCAGCCGTCGCGGCCGGAGGAGCCACCAACCACCGCGTCGGCCTCTACGACATGGTCATGGTCAAGGACAACCACCTCGCCGCCGGGACCGGACTCGCCGAGATCCAAGAAGCCATCGACCGCGCGAAGGTGGAGCGCCCTGCGCTGCGCATTGAAATCGAGGCGGACACGCTGGATCAGGCTCAAGGATTTTTTGGCCTCCGCGGAGTCGATGTCGTTCTCCTGGACAACATGCCTCTCGAATCCCTGCGGGAGGCCGTCCGCCGGCGCCCAGAGGGGATCCGCCTCGAAGCCAGCGGCGGCGTTACACTGGAGACGATTCGCTCTATTGCTGAGACAGGGGTGGACTTCATCTCGGTCGGGGCCCTCACGCACTCCGCCCCTGCCGCCGATTTTTCGCTCGAACTGTCGGCTTGCTGAGCCCGGCGGTTCCTGAACGCTTACCCGTCCGCCGGTGCCCGGTAATACACAGCAGTGTGACCGACCTGCTGGACGAGAGTTGCGCCGGTTCGGGCCGCGAGCTCTTTGGAAAGCGGCTTGCGCTCATCCTGAAAGCCTTCGAAGCGGAGTTTGACGAGCCCGGATTTGCCGAGAAGCTTGTTGAGTTCGGCAAGAAATTCTGGAGAGGCCCCGGCCTTGCCGAGCTTGATGGCGGGTTTGAGGAGCTGTGCACGACTCTTGAGCGAGCGCAGGGAAGGAGGCGTTTCTGACATGCCGGCAGCTTCTCTCCCCAGCGGGGCCCTATGCGACAAAATTCGATCAAATACGATGCTTCCGATCCCGGGGATCGCCGGCCATGCTCGAAAAAATCGCGTTTCTGGGTGTTGGAATTCAGGATTGACTTCAGTTGTCGTGGCCGGTAGGGTCACAATCCCATTTTTTAAGAAAGTAGGTGAAATTTTATGCCGGAAGTAATCGTTCGAAAAGGTGAGCCGATTGATCGCGCGTTGAAGCGCTTGAAGTCGAAGCTTGATGCCGAGGGGCTGATGGATGAGGTGCGTCGTTTGCGCGCCTTTGAAACTCCGACCCAGCGTTCGCGCCGCAAAGCCAAAAACAATGCGAAGCGCGCGAAAATGAAGATCCGTTTTAATTTCAACCCCGTGTCCTGACATTGGACAGGCCCCGGGTGGTCATTGCCGGCTGCGGTTTCCTTGGTGAAGCCGCAGCCGTTTTGTTTTCCGGGCAGGGCTGGCGGGTGCTTGGGCTCTGCGCAACCAAGGAATCCGCCTCACGTCTGGCCGGCGCCGTCTTTGACGTGCAGGCGACCGACATCACAGGGAATCTGGCCGGCCTGCCGGATGAGTGGACGGGAGCCGACGTCGTCATCCACTGCGCGAGCTCGGGGCGGGGTGGGGCGGACGCCTACCGGGCGGTCTATCGCGATGGCTTGGCCCGGCTGCTGGAGAGACTGCGTCCGGGCCGCATGATTTTTACCGGTAGCAGCTCGGTCTATGCGCAAACCGACGGGGCCTGGGTGGATGAGGAATCCCCAGCCACGCCCGACCGAGAGACGGGGCAGGTTCTTTTGGAGGCGGAGCGGTTGGCCCTGGACGCCGGAGGTGTCGTGGCGCGGCTTTCCGGGATCTACGGGCCTGGGCGATCGGTGCTGCTCAGAAAATTCCTCGATGGCTCGGCGCGCCTGGAAGCGGGCGGGACTCGCTGGATCAACCAGATCCACCGGGACGACGGAGCCCGGGCTCTCGTGCGCTTGGCCGACCCCGCCGTGGCTCCTGGTATTTACAATGTCTGCGACGATACGCCGGCGATGCAGGCGGAAGTTTACGGATGGATTGCGGGCGCTTTGAACCGGCCGATGCCGCCGGAGGGCCTGGCGGACCCTGGCCGCAAGCGGGGCTTGACGAGCAAGCGCGTCCGTAATGCCAAGCTGCGCTCAACCGGGTGGGTTCCAGCCTTCCCATCCTACGCTGACGCTCTGCCTCAGCTCATCGGGGCGTAAGAAAAAAATTCCTTTGCCCGTCGGCTTGTCATGCCCGCCCCGCCGTGCATCATCCCCGTGCCATGAAACGTCTGAAAATCGGTGTGCTG
This sequence comes from Terrimicrobiaceae bacterium, assembly GCA_041741775.1. Lineage (GTDB taxonomy): Bacteria > Verrucomicrobiota > Verrucomicrobiia > Chthoniobacterales > Terrimicrobiaceae > QYQL01. The sequence continues at coordinate 37,416 of JBGSJQ010000173.1, forward strand.
GGATCGGGAAAAGGATCGAATTTTCGCGCGATTCTCTCGGAGATCGAAGCAGGGCGACTGGCGGCGGATCCGGCGCTCGTGATGTCCGATGTCGCCGGGGCGGGGATCCTCGATCTGGGGCGCTCGGCGGGGATTTCGACCCACGAAATTGTTGAGCCAAAATTCCGCACGCGGCTTTCGCCGGAAGTTGAGCAGGACGTTGTGGAGCGCCTCCAGGGCGCTGGTGTCGAACTGGTCGTGCTGGCCGGCTACATGCGACTCGTCAAACCGCCCCTGCTCAATGCCTTTCCCCGCCGCGTGATCAATATCCACCCCTCCCTGCTACCGGCCTTTCCCGGACTGGAGGCGTGGCGCCAGGCGCTCGAAGCCGGTGTCCCGACCACGGGCTGCACCGTGCACTTTGTGGATTCCGGCATGGACACCGGCGAGGTCATTGCCCAGGCCGAGGTTCCGGTGCTTCCTGGCGACACGGCTGAGAGCCTGCACGCCCGTATCCAGGTGGAGGAACACCGGATCTACCCTGCCGTTGTCGCGCGGTTCGTCTCTGGGGAGCTTCCATGAGTAAATTCCGCCTCTGGGATCTCAACCCCGAGCAGCAGCGCGCCGCCACGCACGAAAGCGGACCGCTCCTCATCCTCGCCGGGGCCGGCACCGGAAAAACCCGCACGATCGTCGCGCGGATCACCTGGCTCGTCTCGCAGGGTGTCCCGCCGTCGGCCATCCAGGCCGTCACGTTCACAAACAAGGCCGCCCGCGAAATGAAGGAGCGCATCGCCGGCATGCTCGACGCCGAAAAAGCGAAGGAGATCACCGCCAGCACGTTCCACGCGCTCTGCGTCCGGATCCTGCGCACGGATGCCGACAAGCTCGGGTTCAAAAACAATTTCAGCATCTTCGACGAAGGCGACCAGCTCGGCCTGATCAAAAAAATCATCAACCGCGTGACCGCCCGAGACGAGAAGCTCGACCCCGGCCTGGCAAAGAACATGATCAGCAAGGCAAAAAATAATGGCTGGGCCGCGCCGAAGGATGAGGAAACCGTCATCGGGGCGGTTTATGCCCGCTACAACCGCGAGCTGCATGCGCTGAACGCGATGGATTTTGACGACTTGCTGATCATGGCCGTCAAGCTGCTGACCGAGCACGAGGAGGTCCGCCAAAAGTGGCGCTCGCGTTTCCAGCACATGCTCGTCGATGAGTTTCAGGACACCAATCGCCTGCAGCTGGAGCTCGTCACCCTGCTCTCGGCCGGGGACCCGCCGAACGTGTGCGTCGTTGGCGATGACGACCAGAGCATCTACGGCTGGCGCGGCGCGGAGGTCTCGAACATCCTGGAATTTGAAAAGCATTTCCGCGACCCCGAGATCATCCGGCTCGAGCAGAACTACCGCAGCACGAATGCCATCCTCGGCGCCGCAAACCGCCTGATCCGCAACAACCCCCGCCGTCGTGGCAAAAACCTCTGGAGCCCACAGGAGGGCGGAGACCCGGTCCATGTCGTCGCCGTTCCCGACGACAAAAAGGAGGCGGAGTTCGTGGTCAATGAGATCGGCGCCCTGCGCGCCGCTGCGAACCTTCCCTGGGAGCATTTTGCCATCGCCTACCGGATGAACGCCCAGTCGCGGCTCCTCGAGCAAAACCTCCGCTCCCTGCGCATCCCCTACCGCCTCGTCGGCGGCAAAAGCTTTTTTGACCGGCGGGAGGTCAAGGACGTCCTGGCAACGATGACCTGCCTGCTCAACCCGTCGGACGACGTGGCACTCTTGCGGATCATCAACACCCCGCCGCGTGGCATCGGAGCCACGACGGTTGAGATCGCGCTGGAGCAGAGCGCCAAGGCCCACACCAGCCTCTTCGAGGCCCTCACCGCCCCGGGATTCGCCGAGGAGGTCTCGCGCAAAACCCACGCCGCCATCCAAAAATTTGCCGAGGAACTCGGCGCGGCCCGCATCCACCTGATGACCCCCGGCACAGACGCCGCGCAGCTTGTCTCCGAATTCCTCGAGTCCTCCGGCTACTTCGACGATCTCCGCCGTTCCTGCAAGACTCCGGAGGAGGAGCTCAACCGCGAGGGCGGGGCCCGGGAGGTCCTCCGTTCGCTGGCTGAGCACCAGAAGCGCTCACGGACCGGACTGCAGGGGTTCATCGACGAGATGACGCTCGATCGCGAGCGGGATGAAGACAAAAAAGACGACGCGCGCGGCGTGACGCTCATCACCCTGCATGCCGCCAAGGGGCTGGAGTTCCCCCACGTCTTCCTCCTTGGAGCTGAGGACGGGCTCATCCCGCACGAGCGCTCGAAATCCGAGGGGACCGTCGATGAGGAGCGCCGGCTGTTCTATGTCGGCATCACCCGCGCGATGAAATCCCTCACCATCACCCACTGCACGAACCGCACGAAGTTCGGCAGCGCGATGTATTGCCGCCCAAGCCCGTTCCTCCAGGAAATCGAAGGCGAAGGAGTCCTTGTCGAGGGCTACGACGAGATCATGAACCGTCCGGTCGCCGAAGAGGACCTCGACGCCTCCTTCGCCTCGATGCGCGCGATGCTTGACCGCGATTGAGGCTGCGCCTCCGGGGCGGGATTTTATTTCCGTGCGGGGATTTTCGGTGTAATGACAGAGGACTATGTCATTTGCAGGAACTCATACGGCCCTCGTCACGCCGTTTCGCGACGGGGCTTTTGATGCGGCGGCTTTTCGCGGGCTGATCGAGGAGCAGGTTGCAGGGGGTGTGACCGGGATCGTTCCGGTTGGCACGACAGGGGAGTCCCCCACGCTCAACCACGAAGAGCACAGCGCCGTCATCCGCACAGCCGTCGAAGCCGCAGCGGGACGGTGCCAGGTGATCGCCGGCACGGGATCAAATGCGACCTCCGAGGCGATCGCACTGACGCAAGAGGCCGAACGGCTCGGGGCGACCGCCGCCCTCCTCGTGGCTCCCTACTACAACAAACCCTCCCAGGAAGGCCTCTACCGGCACTTTCGCGCGATTGCGGAGTCGGTCAAAATCCCTCTCGTGCTCTACAGCATCCCGGGACGTTGCGGGATCGAGATCGGGGTGGAGACGGTTCGCCGCCTCGCAGCCGACTGCCCAAATGTCCAGGCAATCAAGGAGGCGGGCGGCTCGGTCGAGCGCGTCAACCAGCTCCGCACCGCCCTGCCGCCGGAATTTGAAATCCTCTCCGGCGACGACTCGCTGACGCTCCCGTTCCTCTCCGTCGGCGCCGTCGGCGTGATCAGCGTGGCCTCGAACCTCTTCCCTGCCGAAGTTTCGCGGATGGTCCGTCTTTGGCTGGATGGCGACCCGCGCGGTGCCCTCGCGATCCACCAGCGGTTCTATCCGCTCTTCAAAGACCTCTTCATCGAGCCGAATCCGGTGCCGGCGAAATACGCCCTCTACCTGCGGGGGGCCATCACCCCGGAGGTTCGGCTCCCGCTCTGCGAAATGGCCCCGGCCAACTGCGATCGCATCCACGCCATTCTGGAGGGGTTGAAATGATCCGCCTGCTCATCAACGGTTCCAAGGGCCGGATGGGATGCGCGCTGCTCGCCTGCGCTGCAGAGGACGCCGATCTTTGCGTCTCGGCCGGAATCGATGCGGGGGACGACTTTGCCGCCGCCCTTCCCGGCTGTGATGCTGTGATTGATTTCACCCATGCCCCGGCGACGGCCGCCGTGGCAGAAGCCTGCGCTTCAGCGGGAAAAATTCTCGTCATTGGAACGACCGGACACTCGGACGCTGACCGCGAGCGGATTGCGGCCGCTGCGAAGGTGATCCCTGTCGTCTATGCGCCGAACTACAGCGTCGGCGTCAACACGCTCTTCTGGCTGACCCGCAAGGCTGCCGAAATCCTCGGGCCGGACTTCGACCTCGAAGTCGTGGAAATGCACCACCGCTTGAAAAAGGACGCGCCCAGCGGGACGGCCCGCCGCCTGGCCGAGATCCTGGCCGACGTCCGTGAACTCTCCTATGACGGGGATGTCCGGCACGGACGCGAAGGGATGCCCGGCGAACGCACGCGCACCGAGATCGGCATGCATGCCATCCGCGGCGGAGATGTCGTCGGCGACCACACAGTCATCTTTGCCAACACCGGCGAGCGCGTTGAGCTCACCCACAAAGCCTCTAGCCGGGATACCTTTGCCAAAGGAGCCCTCCGCGCCGCCAAGTGGGCGCAGGGTCGTCCCCCGGGCCTCTACGACATGCAGGACGTGCTCGGCCTCTCCTGAGCCAGCCCATGAGAGCCGGCATTGCCCTCGGGTCGAACCTCGGCGACCGCCTCGCCCACCTCGGCATGGCCCGCCGCCAGCTTTTTGCCTTGCACGAAGGCCCCGGCCCGTTCCTCTGCTCGAATGTTTTTGAAACCGCCCCGGTGGACTGCCCCGAGGGATCGCCATCGTTTTTCAACGCTGCCATCGAGCTGTCCACATCCCAGCCTCCTCTCGATTTGCTCCGCGAACTCCAGCGCATCGAGGTCACGCTCGGGCGCCCAAGGGACCATGCCTATCACGGCCCCCGCACCATTGATCTCGACCTCCTCTACGCCGATGCAATACGGATTTCCCACAAGGACCTCACCCTTCCGCACCCCCGAATTGCCGAACGGCTCTTTGTGCTGAAACCCCTCGCCGGGATCTGTCCGGAGCGGATCCTGCCGGGCATGAAAACCTGCCTGCGCGATCTGTGCGCATTGGCGGAATCCAAAGACCCAGCTCCCCCGGTAGCTGTCGGCCCGATCCCCATCGTATGAAAATTTCTGCACAGGATCTGATCGATTCGAAACGCGAGGGCCGCAAGCTCGCCTGCCTGACCGCCTACGATTATCCGACCGCGCGCCTCCTGGACGAAGCCGGGCTCGACATCATCCTTGTCGGCGACTCGCTCGGCATGGTCGTCCTCGGCCACCCGGACACAACGATGGTTCGCATGGAAGACATGCTGCACCACACGCGGGCGGTCGCGCGCGCGGTCACTCGGGCCTGCGTCGTCACCGATCTCCCGGCGGGCAGCATCCCCAGCGCCGAAGCCGCCG
>JBGSJQ010000174.1:0-4925 GCA_041741775.1 Terrimicrobiaceae bacterium
CCAAGGTAGCCAAGAATGGAAAGATTTTCAGCGCGGAAGGTGGCGAAATCGCGATCAAGGCGTTCGAAATTCCATTCGCCGGGGCGCGGCTCGAGGCCGGACCAATTCAGCATGTAATTCGCGCGAATCCAATTGAAGCCAAGTGCCTTGGCCATCGCAGCCTCGGCAGGGCTGGCGAAAACGTGTGTACCGAAGGCGGAGTCGGGAGCGTCACGGCCGAGATGGCGAGGCTCGCGCACCCTGTGGAGCAGGAGTTCGGCGGGGCGTGAGAGTGGGCGATCGCTGGCGTCGAGCGCGATGAATTCGAGAAGAAAGCTTCCCAAAGGAGGCAGGTCAATCGTGGCGGGCAACTCACCGCGCACATCAGCAAACCCATCAACGGCAGGGTCAATATGGAGGTCAGGTAGTTTTGTTTCATTGTTGTAAAGGTCGCGCACCGAGACCGTGATCCGCTGGACTTCGGCAAGCTCGCCATGCGCGGCAATACGGTAGGCAAGCGGCTTCCCCACAAAAGCAAGCCCGAAGGGTGCCTCCGAGACGGCAGTAAGTTCGACGCGGCCCGTGCGTTGAAAATCTGAAACCGCGTCGCTGACCTCGACCATGAGTTGATCCACCCAGATCACGCCCGCTTCGTGGGTATTGATGCGGGCGAGGTAAAATCCGTCGGGTGCGGGTGGCAGGGTGAGAGTGAAGTCGTAACGTTTCCAATCTTCGGTGAGCTTCACGATTTTGGTCCAAGGGGCAATATGGAGTTGTTCGGTGGGCGGGCCAACGCGGATCGAGATCTCGTGGCCGCTGTGGGCAGCACGGGCCTGGAAGCTGAAAGTGTGTGAGGTCCCGGGCCGTCCTTCAAAGGGGCCAGTGAGCTGGGCAACAGGGCGGCCGCCATCGCGGAAAGTGGTCAGGCGCAATGAGGGCAAACCGGAGGGGCCTGGAACGTCGGGGTCGGCGACATAGGCGTCGGCGGGCCGCCCGTTGCCTCCGCCAGCCCAGGGTGCTGCGAGGCCGATGGGAAGCGATGAGGAGGGAAGCAAATTGCCTGCGAAATTCCGGTTGCCCAGTGCTTGGGCGGGCGTGAGATAGGTAAGGGTGAGTTCGTCGACCTCGAGCATGCCGGGGTTATCTATCGAGAAAACCAGCACGGCCTCCGGATCGGTAATCGCAGTGGAGGCAAGGACTTCGGACACGCTCCACTCGGGAAGTGCGGGCAAGCTGGTCTGCCAATAAATATTGTAGGGTTCGGTGCGCTGCCGCAGCGCGACTTTGACCGGCGTGTTGGTGGAGCTGCGTGTGGCGACACGCAGGCGAATCTGATAGGCGGGATCGATGAAAATCGAAGGAATGCGAACCTGCACCGTGCCAGAGCGGATGGCAGCGGCCTTGATGCCGAACGATTGCGTGCCGGTGTGAGGATTTGAGGTGATCGGACCATAGCTCACGTCGACATCAGCCCAGGCGGAGTCCTCCTCCCAGCCACTGGGCAGGAGTCCGGTAATCGACGCCCCGTCCCCGCCCGGTGCAGGGAGTGGTTGGAACTTTTCCTCGAAGTCGTGGTGGATGATGGCGGCAGCACGAAGGCGGCCGAGTTCGTTTTCATCAGGCTGAGCACCGAGATTCCATGCCTCAAAGCGGGCGATTTCCAGGGTCTGCGCAGCCTCGCCGAGCATGAGGGCAAAGCTGAGGACGTTGCGGGAATACTCCTTGGTGATTGGCACCATGAGTTCGACCTCCTCCCAATCTGTGCCAGCTTCAATCTGCCGGCTTGCAACGGTGCGGTAACTTTCGGAACTGTCCTGCACGTAAAGCTGGGCAAGGACACGGGAACCTTCGCCGCCGGCGGCGCGTAGAGTGAGCCGGACAAGGATGATGTCCTCTGCATCAACAGGCTCCCGGTTGCTGACATTGAGCTGAATCTGATGGATCAGAGGCACGCTGTTAGGGACCTCAACGCGCAGCGCCTCGGAGAAGACGGGGTGCTCAACGGACACCAGAAGACGCGTGGCCTCATGTTGTTCACCTTGAAAGGATAGTGCATCGAGTCCCTCATCCCCGGTCAGGGAGACTGTCCCGGCCAGGAGACCGGGCGCGAGAAATCCGAGTAAAAGGAGGGTGAGCGTTTTTGGGGAAATAAGCACGTAGAGAAGATGGTGTAGGATTAGTCGTGGATGCGAATCTTTAACAATGGGATCGTATCAAATCAAAGCTTCGAACAAAGCCGCCTGGGGATCGTAAGTGAGCATGGCGGGTTCGGGGTGGCTGGGGAAACGCACGAGGAAGGAGCGTTTGGTCGGGGCACCGGGGAAGGTTCCGCGGGTGGGGGCGAGTTCCAAGGTGGAGGTCGCGTCGTCCCAGCGCATGGGCAGTTCGAGGTGTTCGCCGGTCTCATACTGGTAGCCGTCGCCGCTGTCTTCGTAGAGGGTGAAGGCGGCGTCTTTGCCGGGGTAGATGCGAAGCTCGAGGCGGCTGCCGGTGTAGTCCTTCGTGTGCTGGAGGCGGTTGGGCTCGATCGGGAGGAGGGTGCCCTCGGGCACGAAGATCGGCAGGCGGTCGAGCGGGGCGGGGGTGTCGATGGTCTGGCCTCCTTCGTGTTTTTGCCCGGTCCAGAAGTCATACCATGCGCGGCCGGCAGGCAGATAAACGTCGCGCCGGGTGACGCCGGGTTGGGTGACGGGCGCGACGAGGAGGCTCGGGCCGAGCAGGAACTGGTCTGCGACGAGGCGCGCTTCCGCGTCCTCCGGAAACTCCAAGAGCAAGGGACGGATGAAGGGTTGGCCCGTTTGGTGGTTTTCCCAGGCGAGGCTGTAGAAATACGGGAGCAGTTGGTAGTGGAGCGTGATCCAGTCGCGGAGGATGGCCTCGGCGGCGGCATCGAACTGCCAGACTTCCTTACGGTCATTGGTGCCGTGGTTGCGCATGATCGGGCAGAACGCGCCGAACTGGAACCAGCGGATGAAGAGCTCACGATAATCGGGATCGTGCGGGTTGCGGCCGACGAAGCCGCCGATGTCGGTGTTCCAATAAGGGATGCCGCTGAGCGACATGTTGAGCGCCATCTGGATTTGTTCGTGGAGGGCGTCCCATTTGCCTTCGGTGTCGCCGGTCCATACGGCGGCGGCGTAGCGTTGTTGTCCGGTGAAACCGGAGCGCGGGTGAAGGCACACGCGGCGATCCTGGCTCACTTCGCGCTGTGCTTCGTAGTAGCCTTTGCAGAGATATAGGGAAAAAGCGTTGAGCACCTCGGCGGCGTTGCCGTGGTGGTTGGGCGTAAGGCCTTTGAGGAGCGCCTCGGGGGTGAGCGGGTGGGTGAGTTTCGGCTCGGTGGTATCGAGCCAAAAGATGTCCACGCCGGCGTCGAAGAAGGCCGCTTTGTGGCGCTGCCAGTAGGTGCGCACGGCCTCGGGGTTGTAGGGGTCCACCCAATACGCCTTCTCGCGGACGGCGTTGGGTAGGAGATAGCCCTTGTCGTGAAATTCCGGATACAGCGGGGCGTCTTTGGTGATCTGGCAGTAGTTGGAGAGCATCAGGTGGCAGTGGAGCCGCTCGTGCAGGTCGTGGAAAATCTCGGCGTGGTTGGGGAAGCGCTCGGGGTCGAACCACGGCTCGCCCCAGGTGTGCGGGGCCCAGTAGCGCCAGTCCTGCACGACGACGTCGATGGGGACGCCGCGCTGGCGGTGTTCCTCGACGACGCCGAGGAGCTCGGCCTTGTTTTTGTAGTGCTCGCGGGATTGCCAGTAGCCGAAGAGGTAGCGCGGCATGAGCGGCGCGGGTCCGGTGAGCCGGTTGTAGGTGGCGAGGATCTCGGCGGGCTGGCCGGCGATGACGTAGTAGTTCGCGGCCGGGGCGTGCTGGGACCAAAAGCTGAAGCGGTCGGCTGGCACGGGTTCCTGCCATTGCAGGTAGGCGTAGGCGCCGAGCCAGGAGGTGCCCTGCGGGGCTTCGAGGCGAACGGCGTAGCGTTGGCCGGCCACGAGCTTCACTTCCACCTGGTGCCGCTTGTGGGTGTGGCTATAGGAGATGATGCACTCGTCGTTGAACCAGAGTTTTCCGCCGGTGGGCAGATCGAGAAAGAGGCGGTGTGTGCCGGTTTGGGTCGGGCAGAGAAAGCCGGACCAGCGGGCGTGGAAGGCGGCCTCGGGGGCGTCGGTGTGGTCGTGCCAGCCTTCGACGATGGACCACCAGAGGTGGTTGATGGTGGGCTCGGTGAGTTGTTCTTTGAGATCGGTGAAGTCGGCGTCGCGGAAGTATTCGGCGCGCAGGCCGCCGGGCTTGCCGTCGGGTGTGGTCCAGCACTCCGCCGGGATGGGGCGGATGGGGTTGCCGAGGGCGCTGTGGCTGGCGTTGTCCCAGAGGATGCCATAGCCGGTGCTGTTGTAGAGAAAGGGGACGACGATGGTGGTGTTTTCCTGCAGCAGATCGAGGCTGCGGCCGCGGAAGTTCCAACCGGCGTCGAGCTGATGGCCGAGGCCGTGCAGGGTGTCGTCGGGGCCGCTGAAGAGGAAGGTCTGGCGGCGGGCGGTGAGGGCGTGACCGGCGACGGTTTCGGGCCAGGTCTGGCGGGCGTTTTCGTCGGATACTTCGGCGAGGATGCGGCGACCGCAGGCGTCGAAAAAGCTCAGGCGGCCGGTGGCGTGCTCAATCTCGACGGCGAGGCCGGGGGCTTCGAGGCGCGTGCGGGTTTCGTCTTTGTGCTCGCGAACGGAGGCGCAGAGGTCAGGCAGGCGCGGGACGGAGAGCGTTTGCGGTTCGAGGCCGTCGGCGGTGTGGGTGACGCGCACGCCGTTGTTGGCGAAGAAGGTGAGCTTGAGGAGGCCGTCGTGGACTGGGAAGGAGTAGGTATGCATGAGGTGACGGTAGAGGGTTGTCGCAAAGCATCCGGTAAATGTCGACTGCTGGACGGCGGGATAACGTCTTTACGTTTCGCCAGT
>JBGSJQ010000175.1:0-14297 GCA_041741775.1 Terrimicrobiaceae bacterium
GGCGCGGCGCTCGGGGCCGGGCTCCTCTGGCTCGTCGTCGAGGGCGGCAAACTCGCCTTCGGCCGGAAAAAAGTCCGTTTTGAGAAGGCGGAGGAATTTCGCTGGGTGCGCGACGGCGACCGGGCGGACCTCCATCTCGGGGAGGAGACCCATCGCTGGGAGGACATCTTCAGCCGGGAGTCCGACCAGCTGATCCTGCACCCGAGCGGGCCGACCCGGTGCGACGGGCGTGAGCTCCCCGCCGGCCCCCTGCGCTTCCACTACAACAAGGTCTCTGCCGGCGAAGAAACCATCGACCTCGACACGATCGCAGAAATTTCGGGTGCGCTCGACTCGGTCGTCATCCCTCGCGAGGCCATGGGCTTTGGCGACGTCAAATTTCTGGCCTGCATCGGGGCGTTTCTCGGATGGCAGGCTGTCCTTTTCACCCTTTTCGCCTCCTCCATCATCGGTTGCGTTTTCGGGGTGGCCGGAATCCTGATTGCGCGCGACAAGGCGAAGGCGATCCTGCCCTTCGGTCCCTATTTGGCTCTTGGTGCCGCGCTCTGGCTTTTCGGTGGCCGTGAGCTCACAGACTGGTATCTTTTTCAATTCCAACGATGACAGCGGCGCACGCATCCCACATCTCCTGAATCATGGCCAAACAAAAAATCCCGTTCTTCCAGTTGATCCGCCTCTTTTGGAATCCGTATCTGCGCCTGGCTGGCTACCTGAAACCCTACAAGAAGCGCTTCGCTCTCGGGCTCTTCTTCGGCGTGCTGGCGGGCGTCCTCAACGGCGTGTTCCCACTCGTCATCAAAAAGGCGGGCGATGCGATCCTTCCGGCCGGGCAGGGGATGAATCCCACCGCCATGCTCAAGAGCGGGATGGACTCGGGTCCGGGAATCGAAAGCGTCATCTGGATCAGCCTGTTGATCCCCGCCGCGATGGTCGCGCGCGGGATTTTTTCCTATCTGAACTCGTATTGCCTCACGTGGGTGAGCCTGCGGGTGCTGCGCGACATCCGCACACAGCTCTTCAACCACCTGATGTCCCAGTCCCTCGATTTCTTCAACCGGTCAAAATCCGGCAAGCTCATCTCGCGGGTCCTCAACGACACCCGTGTCGCGCAAAACGCCCTCACGTCGATCGCCGGCGACATCGTCAAGGATCCGATCGCTGTCGTCACCGGCGTCGTTGTGCTGGTTTCGATGGACTGGAAGTTCAGCCTCACCACGCTCGTCCTCTTCCCGATCTGCATCGTGCCGGTGATCGTCTTCGGAAGGAAGGTCCGGCAGGCGGCGCGGGCGGAGGAAAATGAAGCCGGGCAGATGGCGGTCATCCTGCAGGAGACGTTTGCCGGGATTCGCGTCATCAAGTCGTTTGCCCGCGAGGACTACCAGGGGGCGCAGTTCTCGAAGTCCAGCGACACGCAGTGCCAGAACAGCCTGCGGGTGCGCAAGAGCTCGGATATCGTCCAGCCGCTCATCGAGTCGGTCTCGGCGTTCGGCGTCGTGCTGGCCATGGCCTACGTTTATTACTACCACATCAGCTTCATCAAATTCGCCGCGCTCTGCGCCGGAATTTTCCTCCTCTACAACCCGGTGAAGGCCCTGAGTAAAATCCCGATGCTCATGCAGAAGTGCATGGCCTCCGCCACGAACATCTTCGACCTGCTCCAGATGCAGTCATCCATCCAGGACAAGCCGGATGCCGTGGCCCTGGAGCGGTGCTCCGGGAGCATCGGATTCGAAGGGGTCACGTTTTCCTACGGGGTGGATCAGGCGGCGGTGGAGGAGATCACACTGAAGGTCGAGCCCGGGAAAAAGTATGCGTTGGTCGGTTCGAGCGGCGCGGGCAAGAGCACGCTTCTCTCCCTCCTGCTTCGCTTCTACGACCCGCAGAGCGGTCGCATTACTGTCGATGGTCACGACATCCGGGACATCACCCAGCGCTCCCTGCGTGAGCAGATTGGCGTGGTCACCCAGGAGACGTTCCTCTTCCACGACACGATCTACGAAAACATCCGCTACGGCTGCCTGGACGCCACCAGAGAGCAGGTGATTGCTGCCTCCGAGTCCGCCTTTGCCCACGATTTCATTATGGCCCAGCCAGAGGGCTACGAGACCATCGTCGGCGACAAGGGGTGCCTCCTCTCGGGCGGACAGCAGCAGCGCCTCGCCATCGCGCGGGCTCTCCTGAAAAATGCCCCCGTTCTCCTCCTCGACGAGGCCACGTCCGCGCTGGATTCCGAATCCGAGCGCATGATCCAAGCCGCCCTCGAGCGCCTCTCCGAAGGCCGCACGGTCATCGCCATCGCCCACCGGCTCTCCACCATCCTCAAATCCGACTGCATCGTCGTCATGGACCACGGCCGGATCGCTGCGACCGGCACGCACCACGAGCTCTTGGAAAAATCGGTCCTCTACAAAAACCTCTACGAGCTTCAGTTCCACCACCACGAGGCCCCGGCCGCGACGGTCGCCGCTTAGCGAGGCCTGCTATTTCTCCGGGCTCTGCGGCGCCGGCGGTGAAGGAATGAACTGGAACCCCGGGTTCTTTTCTTCGAGGTAGCCGGCGGTCCAGGCGCTGGGGAGGAGGACGACCCACTGGCCGGAGGCGTCGATGGCCAGTGCGCATCCCGAGGGCAGGAGGATTTCGGGACGTTCGGTCACCGGCGCACCAGTGTCCTTGTCCAGCGGCCAGCGGACGAGTTGCCACGGGGCCGACTCGACCCGGCAATCGGCGCTGTATTCGCTTTCGAGCCTGTATTGCATGACCTCGAACTGCAGCGGACCAACGGCCCCCAGCAATGGGACCCGCTGCAGGGAGTCGGGCAACTCGAAGGACTGCGCAACGCCCTCCTTCAGCAACTGGTCGAGGCCCTCGCGGAAGCGCTTGAATTTTGCGGTGCTGGAATTCCGCAGGTAGGCGAAACATTCCGGAGCGAAGCGCGGGATTTCGTGAAAGGCGATCGTCGGATCTTCGGCCACGGTGTCGCCGATCAGGAAGTCGTAGTTGCCCACAATGCCGACAACGTCCCCGGCCCAGGCCTCGTCCACGGTCTCGCGCTCCTGGGCAAAAAGCCGCTGCGAGTTTCCAAGGCGGATCGGCTTGCCGAGGCGCACGTGGTGGGCGCTCATGTCGCGCCGGAAGCAACCCGAGACGATGCGGATGAACGAGACCCGGTCGCGGTGCTTCGGGTTCATATTTGCCTGGATCTTGAAAACGAAGCCGGAGAAGCCCGGCGTTTCGGGCGAGATCTCGCGGCCGTGGCTCATGCGGCCGGCCGGAGGCGGGGCCAGTTCCAGAAAGGAGTCAAGGAGGAGCTGGACACCGAAATTATTCATCGCACTGCCAAAAAAGACCGGCGTCGCTTCTCCCGCCCGCACGGCTTCCAGATTGAAATCCGCCCCGGCGCCGTCCAGCAAAGCCAGTTCGTCGCAGGCGCGCGCATAGACGTCCGGCGCAGCAGCCGCCTTCACCGCGTCATCATGGATGTCCTTCACCGCGACGGCCGCGCGGAAGGCTCCTCCGGGCGTGCGCTCGAACAGGTGCATGGCACTCTTCGCCCGGTCATAGACGCCCTTGAACTCCGGCCCGTCTCCCAGCGGCCAGTTCATGGGAACCGCGTGGATGCCCAGCACGGATTCCAGCTCGTCCAGCAGGTCCAGCGGCGGACGCGACGGGCGGTCCATCTTGTTCATAAACGTGAAGATCGGCACCCCCCGCTGGCGGCAGACCTCGAAGAGCTTCCGGGTCTGGGTCTCGATGCCCTTACCCGCATCCACCACCATCACCGCCGCATCCACGGCCGTCAGCACCCGATAGGTGTCTTCCGAAAAATCCTTGTGTCCCGGCGTGTCGAGCAGATTCACCACGCACCCGCCGTATTCGAACTGCAAGACGGTCGAAGAGACGGAAATCCCGCGCTGCTTTTCGAGCTCCATCCAGTCGCTTGTCGTCGCACGCTGGTTCTTCCGCGAGGTCACGCTTCCTGCCAGTTGGACCGCGCCCCCGTAGAGGAGGAACTTCTCGGTGAGGGTCGTCTTGCCGGCATCCGGGTGGGAGATGATGGCAAACGTGCGACGTCGGGAAATTTCAGTCATGAGGCGAGGGCCGCAAAAGATAAGGCAGAGCTCTTAGGCGAGGCGAGCTCTTTCCATTCCCGATCCGGCGACCCTTTTTTAAAGCCGGGTCAGAGGAGTTCGGCGATCTGGACGGCGTTGAGGGCGGCTCCCTTGAGGAGCTGGTCACCGCAGACCCAGAAGGCGAGGCCGTTTTCCAAGGCGCAGTCGGGGCGCATGCGGCCCACGAAGCAGTCGTCGTGACCGGCGGCGTCCAGTGGCATGGGGTAGCCATCCTTGACCAGTTGGATGCCGGGAGCCTGGCGGATCGCCTCCTCCGCCTCATCGATGGCAACCGGCAGGTCGAACTCAGCGCTGACCGCCACGGCGTGGGCGCGGTAAACCGGGACGCGGACGCAGGTCACCGAGGCCTTGAACGTCGGGAGGTGCATGATGCGCCGCCCCTCGTTCTGCATTTTCATTTCTTCCTTGGTGTAGCCGGTATCGAGGAAGGAATCGACCTGCGGGATGACGTTGAACGCGATCTGGTGCGGGAAGACCTCAGGCTCGACCTTGCGGTGGTGGGCGAGAGCTTCGACCTGATGGCGGAGCTCCTCGATAGCGCGTGCTCCGGCCCCGGAGACCGCCTGGTAGCTGGAAGCAAAAATCCTCTTTACCCGGAATTTCTTATGGAGCGGGTTGAGGGCCATGAGGGTGATGGCGGTTGTGCAGTTCGGGTTGGCGATGATGCCGCGGTGGTTCTGGACGTCGGCTGCATTGACTTCCGGCACGACAAGCGGCACGTGCTCGGTCATGCGGAACGCGGAGGAATTGTCCACGACAACCGCGCCACAATCGACCGCGACGGGCGCGAACTCTTTGGAGATCGTGGAGCCTGCGCTGAAGAGCGCGATGTCGATACCTTCGAACGAGTTCATTCCGAGCGGCTCGATGACGAGATCCTTGCCGCGGAACTTCAGCGTTCGCCCCGCGGAACGCGGCGAGGCGAGGAGGCTCAGGCTGGATACCGGGAAGTTCCGGCGCTCCATGACGCGGAGCATTTCGACTCCGACGGCTCCGGATGCGCCAACGATTGCGACACGATAGGATTTGGACATAGTATTAGGAGAGTATGGAAACCGAACCTCAAGCGAACCCGGCGTTGAGCCTGCGGGTGGATGTGGCTCGTCAGGCTGTCCATCTTCTCTCGAATGGCGCTCCGGTCAAGTCCTGGCCTGTCTCGACCTCGAAATTTGGTCTGGGCACCGAGCCGGGGAGTTTCCGGACGCCGTGCGGGAGGTTCCGCATCTATGAGAAGATCGGGGCGGGGGCGAAGCCTTGGGCGGTGTTCAAGGGACGGGTGGAAAGCGGCGAGACGGGGGTTCCCGGGGGGGAGGAGGACGGGATCCTTACGCGGATCCTCTGGCTGGAAGGTCTGGACGAGGACAATGCAAACACGCGGGACCGCTATATTTATTTTCACGGGACGAATCAGGAAGACCGCATCGGCAGCCCGGCCAGCCACGGGTGCATCCGGCTGCGGAATGACGATATCCGGGAGATCTTCGATCTCGTGCCGGCAGGCACCGCTGTCGAAATCGCCTGATTTTTTTATTGTCCGGCGGGTAAAACCTGCTGGTTTGACGGACGATGAAGATCGACGAATTTGTGGAGACCTCCCCGCACGATGCGCTGTCGCAGGCCCGGGCCACCAAAAACCCCCTCCGCAAGCTGTATTTTTGGACCCTGCACTGGGCGGACACAAAGTATGCGCTGCCGGCGCTGTTTTTCATCTCCTTCATCGAGTCCTCATTTTTTCCGGTTCCGCCCGATGTGCTGCTGATGGCGATCTGTTTTTCCGCGCCGAAGAAGTGGATGAAGGCTGCGTTCTGGTGCACGGTGGCCTCGGTGCTGGGGGGGGTCCTCGGCTGGTATATCGGCTGGGGTCTTTGGGAGGTTTGCGGGCAGCCAATCGTCCGCCTCTACCACGGCGAGGAGATCATGGAGAAGGTGAAGCTGCTCTACGACACGTATGGGTTCTGGGGGATCCTGATCGCGGCCATCACGCCGATCCCTTACAAGGTCTTTACGATCGCCTCGGGGGTGTTTCAATTCAACCTGCCCCTGCTTATTCTGGCGTCGGTTATCGGGCGCGGGTTCCGGTTCTTTCTTGTCGCCGGCTTGATCCGGGCGTTCGGGCCGAAGGTGAAGCCGTTCCTTGAAAAGAATTTCGAGGTGGCGATGGTGGCGATGGTCGTGATGGGGATCCTCGGGGTGCTCGCAATCAAG
Source organism: Terrimicrobiaceae bacterium (assembly GCA_041741775.1). Lineage (GTDB taxonomy): Bacteria > Verrucomicrobiota > Verrucomicrobiia > Chthoniobacterales > Terrimicrobiaceae > QYQL01. Next base: position 6,336 of record JBGSJQ010000175.1, read on the forward strand.
CTCATCCCGCACTGAAAGCCGGGAACAGAGTTTTGGACAGAATGACCGGAAAGCCGGCCTCCTCGTCGGTTTTTAAGGTTTGAGGATCGCAAACGTCCGGGCCTGGCCGCGTTCGAGCAGGAGGAGAATTCCCCGGCCGGGGTCGAGATCCTTGAGCACGGTTTCGAGATCCTTTTTCGAGCCGAGCGGCCGGCCTCCGGCGTCGGTGATGATGTCGCCCTTTTCGATGCCGGCGACGGCAGCCGGGCTGCCCGGTTCGACATTCGTCACGATGACCCCTCCGGCGGAGGAGCGTTCGCTGCCGAAGGGGCGGAGGGCTCCGGGGGTTGCGGACTCATACGAGAATCCCGGGCTGGAGGGCCGGGTGAGGGGGGGCGAAGAAGGGGCCGGTCGCTGTCCCGGGGAGCGGCTTGGAGTTGTCGAGGCGCGGATGTAGGGGTCGGGCTGCTCCCCGGTCCTGATGTCAAATTTGACGATCCGCCCGGCTCTCCAGACCTCGAGAGCCACCCGCTGGCCGATTTCTTTGGACAGGATTTCGTGCTGAAGCTCGACGGCGGCACCGACCTCGTGCCCATCCACCTTGAGGATGACGTCGCCGGTCCGGAGGTCGCTGCTCTCTGCCGGGGCGCCGGTTTCGATGCCCCGCACGACAACGCCTTTTTCGAGGCCTGGAAAATAGCGCTGGAGCTGGGCGGCCTCCTGGAGGCCCGTGATGACAATGCCGAGCCAGGGGCGGGAGGCACGGCCTTTTTCAGCGAGCTGGCTGGTGATTTTTTTGACCGTGTTGATGGGGATGGAGAACCCGAGGCCGCGGTTGGTGCCGCTGATGAGCGTATTGATGCCGACGACCTTTCCGTCGATATCGCACAGCGGGCCGCCGCTGTTGCCGGGGTTGATGGACGCGTCGGTCTGGATGAAGTCGTAGCCGGCTCCCACTTCGAGGTTGCGTCCCTTCGCGCTGACCACGCCGACCGTGAACGTGTAGGGAAGGTCGAGCGGCGTCCCAATGGCAAAGGCGAACTGGCCGACCCGGACCGCGTCGCTGTCCCCCAGCTCCGCTGCGGCGAATCCCTTTCCTTCGATTTTGATCACGGCGAGGTCGCTGCGCTCATCGGTTCCGAGAACCCGGGCGTCAAACTTCCGGCCATCTTTCAACTGCACGGTAATCCTGTCCGCGCCCTCGACCACATGGTTGTTGGTGAGGATGTGTCCGTCCTCGCGGAAAATAACGCCCGAGCCGACATTGGGCTGCTCGCGAACCGGGCGGCCGTCGGGGTATTGCAGGAAAAATTCCAGGCCCTGCGGAAGGCCGGAGATGGGAGCTGTGGCCGGGCGGGAAGACTCGATCACCACCACGCTGGGGGCAACTTTTTCAAAGACATCCGCAAAGGAGTCGTTGAGATGCCGGAGTGAGGACGCCGCCGGGGCGGGAGACGTCGGGGTCTGGGCACCCAGGCTGGCCGCGAAACCAAAAAGAGCGATGAGGAATGAGGCGCGCTTCATTGCCCACGAAAATAATTCACTCCGGCAGGAATTCAAGGGGCTGTCGCGCTGGAGGACAAATTCGCCTCTGCGCCCGCTGGAAGGAGCGCAGGAAATACAATTTTCCACCGCCACATGAATTGGCCCTGGGGAAGCGGCGGCGGGCATTCAGTCCGCTTGACGCCGACAAGACGTATTGGCAGGCTTTTGGCGTGCGGAAGCGATTGAAGAATATCCCAGGCCGATCGGGGATTGCGGTGTTGGAGGAGGTGAAACGGAGCAGCGGTTTGTCCGTTGGTGGCCTGCTGGAGAGGCTGGGGTTGAGTTACATGGGAGTGAAGGCGCAGTGCCTTGCGCTGGAAAAGTCCGGCCATCTCGTCTCGCGGAGCGCCCATCACGGCAGCGGGCGGCCGCACCTTGTCTATCGGCTGACCAAGCGCGGGCAGGAGGTCTTTTCGACCGGGAGCAACCGGCTGGCTCTGGGGCTGCTGCGCGAAGCTGAGGTTTTGTATGGGGCAACGGCCGCCGGGAAACTGCTGTTCCGTGACATTCAACACCGGCTGGCGGGGTATGTGGAGAAAATGCCGAATTCGAAGGAAGCGGCGGAACGCCTCGCCGCGCTGGCGGCGATCCGGGAGGAGGAGGGCTGCATGGCCCGGGTTGAAGGGGACGACCTCGTTGAGGCGCACTGCCCGCTTTGGGATGTGTTCGAGGCCTACCCCCAGGCGGCAGAGATGGAAGAGAGCCTGATTGGAAAAGCCCTCGGGAGAAAGGTCCGGCGGAGGGTGGATGTGATGGGCGACCACTACCAGATCCGCTTCGAAGCAATTCGTTGCAGCCCAGGGGGAGGATAAGATAGGATGACCACGCGCATGAAGAAAATTTTTGTTACCGGCGGGGCGGGCTACATCGGCAGCATTTGCGTTGAGCAACTTCTGAACGACGGATTTGAGGTCTCGGTTTTTGATAATCTGACCGAAGGACACAAGCGGGCGGTCGATCCCCGCGCCGAGTTTTTTCAAGGGGACCTGGCGGACCGGACGGTGTTGGGGCACGCCTTTGGCGAGTCCCGGCCCGATGCGGTGATGCACTTTGCTGCCAACGCGCTGGTTGGCGAGTCGATGCAGAACCCTTCGAAGTATTTCCGCAACAACGTGTGCTCGGGGATCAACCTTCTGGATGCGGCCGTCGAGGCCGGGGTGAAGAAGTTTGTGTTTTCCTCGACCTGCGCCACCTTCGGGATTCCGGACCGCATGCCGCTGGACGAGACGTTGCCCCAGATCCCGATCAACCCGTATGGCGAGAGCAAGCTGATGTTCGAGCAGGTGCTTCGGTGGTATGAGGAGATCCACGGGCTGTCGTATGTCGCGCTCCGCTACTTCAATGCGGCTGGCGCGACCGAGCACTACGGCGAGGATCACCGGATCGAGACCCACCTGATCCCAAATGTCCTGAAGGTGGCGCTCGGGCAGAAGGAATCTGTGGATATCTACGGAACCGACTACCCGACACCCGACGGCACGTGCATCCGGGACTACATCCACATCCTCGACCTGGCTCAGGCCCACATCCTGGCCGTGCGTTCGGACAAGACCGCAGAATACAACTTGGGCACTGGCGGCGGGACGTCGGTCAAGGAGGTGATCGAAACGTGCCGGAAGGTGACCGGTCGGGAGATCCGCGCGATCGAGAAGCCCCGTCGGGCCGGAGACCCGCCGCGCCTGGTGGCCGCCTCCGAAAAAATTAAGGCCGAGCTCGGGTGGAAGCCCCATTTTGAGAACATCCTTCCGATCATCGAAAGCGCGTGGGCCTGGCATTTGAAGAACCCAGGCGGATACGGGGATTGATGCTTTTGTCCTTGAACCGCCCGTCAAGCCCTCTAGCTTCAAGGCCTTCATGAGGAAATTTTCCGCCTGCCTGCTTTCTGTCATTGTTCTGGCCACGGCACCCGCGTTGCGGGCGCAGTTCGGCAGCTTTGGCGATAGTCCGGTCGAGATCACCGCCGACGGCAACACGCGGTTTGAAGGCGGGGTGGCGATTGCGGAGGACAACGTCCAGATCCACTACGGCGCCTACAGCATTTTTTGCGACTACGCCGAGTATAACCCGGAGACGAGGGATGTGCTGCTTGTTGGAAATATCCGTCTGTATACACCGGAGCAGGTGCTGACCGGCCAGAGGGCGCTATTCAACCTGGAGACGAAGCAGATGCGGGCGCTCGAGCTGTCGGGCTCGAACCATCCGATGCTATTTCACGCGTTCAACTTTCGCGCGATGTCGCAAAAAGAGTTCCGGGTGCGCGATGCGATTTTCACGACCGACGACCGCTCGCAGCCGGATTTCCATGTGAAGTCGCGCTCGGTGCGGATCTACACCGACAGCCGGGTGGTCTTTTCCAACTCGACGCTCTACATCGGCAAGACCCCGGTCTTCTGGTTTCCCTACCTCTTCGCAAATATCAACAACACGGGGTTTGCCTTCCTGCCCGGCTACGACTCACGCTGGGGGGCCTACCTGCTCACCGCCTACAGCTTCCCCCTCGTGAGTGGGGTGGACGCCACGGCGCGCGTCGAGTGGCGTGACAAATTCGGGCCATCCGTCGGGCTCGACCTGAACATGCTTTACGGAAAAAATGACCGGAGCTACGGCAAACTCCGCTCGGATTACGTCTTTGAGACGAAGGATGTGCAGACCGTGACGGCTCCCGGCGAGCCTGCGGAAACCCGCACAACGAACCGGTATCGGGTGTCGTTCCAGCAGCGGTTGTTTCTTACCGACGACATCTACGCGACCGCCGACATCAACATCCTGAGCGACGTGGATTTTCTTGAGGATTTTTATCCGGGCGAGTTTCGGATCGACCCGCAGCCCGACAACGTCGTCGCGCTCACGAAGTGGGACGAGATCTACACGATGAACCTGATTGCCCGGTTTCAGCCAAACGATTTTCAGGACGTGACCGAGCGGCTTCCGGAATTTGTGATGGACTTCAAGCAGACCGAATTTTTTGGCACTCCGGTGAACTACGATGGGGAGACGGGGGTGGCGAACCTTCGCCGCGCCTTTTCGAACGATCCGTCCTTCGGGGAGACGGAGTATCCGGATTATGAGGCCGTGCGCTTTGATACCTTCCACCAGTGGTCACTGCCCAAGACGCTGTTTGGTTGGCTGACCTTGACGCCGAGGGCTGGCATCCGGGGCACCTGGTATAGCCAGAGCGGGTCGTTTATCACGCCGGTGGGCGGCAGCACGGAGATCGACCCGGTCACGGGCGAGACCACGGTGGTGGACCCGCAGATCGAGGGGACTCCGCTCAACAATCCCACTTCGACCCTTCAGAACAAAGGTGGGGTATTTCGTGTGGTCGGCAACTACGGGGTGGAGGCCTCCGCAAAATTTTCCAGGACTTACGAAAAAATCCAGTTGAAGTGGTTGGGCCTGGATGGGGTGCGCCATGTTATCCAGCCCTACATCAACTATTCGGGGGTTTACAATTTTGGTCCGAGCCCGAGCGACATCTACCAGTTCGACCGTGTGGTCGAGTCCACCCAGCTTTTGCCGCTGAACTTTCCGCAATTTACTGCGGTGGATTCCATCGACACTTGGAATATTGTGAGGCTGGGCTACCGCCAGCGGATTCAAACCAGGCGGGATAACGCGACTTTCCAGTGGCTTTCGTTGGACACGTTTATGGATGTGAACATGGAGAATCCCTATTCCGACGCGCCGGTCTCGAACGTCTTCAATGTGGTGGGATTCCAGCCGGTTCCGTGGGCGCGTCTGGTTGTTGAGTCCCAGATGCCGATCACCGATCAAGGATTCACCGAAGTCAACACGCAGCTCAATTTCATGCCCACGAGGGACTGGTCGCTCTCGATCGGGCACCGGTATATTGACGGGAACGACTTCTTTGCCGACAACAGCCAGCTGAACTTTTTCAGTTATATCCGGGTCAACGACCACTGGGGGTTCAGTTTCTACGAGCAGTATGAATTCAACTCCGAGATCCTCCAGTATCAGCGCTACCTGATCCACAGGGACCTGACCAGTTGGGTCGCGTCGATCGGCACCGAGATCCGGGACAACCAGGGTGGCGACCGCGATATTGGTGTGCTCTTTGTCATGACGCTCAAGGACGCCCCTCAGGTGACGTTGCCGTTGGCCTTCAGCCAGAGCACGAGCCCGATTGCCCCTTCCGGGGAATAGAGGGGTATACTTTCCTGCATCAGTGTTTTCGGGAAATTCGCAGCCGTTTTCCCGAAATTGCAACTCCTCATGCCGCGATCCTTCCTCTTGGTATTCCCAGGGCCTTCGACCCTGGCTGGGGAATGGCGTGCCTTTGGCAGTTCACCCGGCTTTGATCACACTGGGGATCTGTGCTGACTTGGGTTCTGGGCGATTGACGCAGGCGGAGGCGAGGGCGGCGATTCCTTCGCCGCGGCCGAGGAAGCCGAGGGTTTCGTTGGTGGTGGCCTTGATGCCGACGAAGGGTGCCTGAAGCCCGAGGGATTCGGCGACGCGGGATTTCATGGCGGCGAGGTGGGGGGAGATTTTCGGCTCTTCGGCGATGAGGGTGGCGTCGATGTTGTGGATGGTGATCGAGAGGCTGGTGAGGTGCTCCCGGACGCGGCGAAGGATTTCGAGGCTGCTGATGCCGCGGATGGACGGATCCGTATTCGGGAACATGTGGCCGATATCGGGTTCTCCCGCTGCGCCGAGGAGGGCGTCTGCGATCGCGTGGCAGAGGACGTCGGCATCCGAGTGGCCCTCCAGGCCAAGCGGGTAGTCGAATCGAACGCCACCCAGGATGAGCGGCCGGTCGGTCACGAGGCGGTGGACGTCGTATCCGGTGCCGGTGGTTATCATGTGGGGAGCTCGATTTTTCCGCTGGTGGCCACGATGGCAAATTTGTCCGGCTGGGAGGCGTGTGGAGTGAGGGAGACCGAGCCCCCGGCGGATTCGACGAGGAGGATCCCGGCCGCGACGTCCCAGAGGCTGATTGCGCCTTCAATGTAGGCATCGAGGCGACCGCAGGCCACGTAGGCGATGTCGAGCGAGGCGCTGCCCATCATGCGGCATTTTTTTGCGCTGCGGACCATTTTATCGAAGAGGGGGAGGCTGCCGTTGATCGAGTCGATGGATTTGGCGACGCCGACGGAGACGATGGATTCGGCGAGGCTTGTGCGGGAGCTGACCGAGATCGGGTGGCCATTGAGGGTGGGGGATTGGCCGGCGGCCACTGACCACATCTCGTCCCTCATCGGGTCGTAGATGACGCCGACGATAATTTTTCCGGCTTGGCGGAGGGCGATGCTGATCGCGAAGTGGGGGATGGAGTAGAAGAAGTTGACCGTGCCGTCGATGGGATCAATGACCCACTGAAACTCGCTGTTTTGATCGCCGGTGATGCCTTCCTCGCCATAGATCGCGTGGTCGGGGAAGCGCGAGAGGATGAGGCTTTCGATGAGTGCCTGGCTGCGCTTGTCGAGCTCCAGCTTGATGTCGTGGGAGAGGTTTTCATCCACCGTGAGAGGGCGGCCGAAATGCGAGCGGAGCAATCCGCCAGCCGCCTGTGCGGACTCCTCCGCCGTTTCCAGAAATTTCAAGAGTTGGGAATTCATCAGGAGCGAGATTGAAGGAGAAACGGGCTTTTTGACAGGAAGAAGACGGGGGCTGACACGCAAAAAAAAGCGGGGTCCGGAAGTTCCGGACCCCGCTTGTTGGATTGATGGACGATCAGAGCGCCAACTGGACCGAGTGGGTCTGGTTGGTGGAAGCGTCCTTTTTCTTGTCGCCCTTGTCCTTGTCTCCACAGCCGCTGCCGGGGCAGGAGCCCGCGAGAGCGGAGGAGACGGTGAAGGCGACAACCAATGCTGCTGATAGTACGATTTTTTTCATGGCGGGAGGAACTTCGCGCGGAGTTGCGCGTTGTCAAATCGATTCTTTGGAGAGAGGGAAAATCAGGTTTTCGACTGCCGGGGAGTCCACCATTTCGCGGCAGCGGTCGCGCATGATCGTGGCTGGGGAGGTCTGCCTTTCGAAGAGGCCGGCGGCGGTATCGAAGGCCGTGGCGGCAGCGGTCCAGTTTCCCTGCCGGTAGAGGTGGAGCGCCGCGACATAGCGCAGGATTTTTTCACCGTGGGCAAGGCGATCATTTTCTCCGCAGCCGAGGAGTTCGAAGAGTTCGACCGGATTCTGGCGGCCGGGCACGAGGACACGGTCGATGGGAAGAAAAACGAGATCCGGCTGGCTGAGGAGGGCGGCATCGCGGGTTTCTTCCGAGGCCAGGATCGTGGCCTTGTAGTGGGAGGCGCTGGCCTCGACGCGCTGGGCAAGGTTCACCGTGTCACCCATCATGGTGTAATTGAAGCGGAGTTCCGAGCCGATATTGCCGACGATGGCGGGGCCGGTGTGGATCCCCACGCGGGTTCGCATCCGGCCGGCGGGCCTGGGCCACCGGGGATCGTTGCTCCAGCGTTC